>NZ_JBTOQC010000024.1:0-45204 GCF_055284095.1 Pseudomonas sp. HP_08
TGCCATCGATGTAGTCCTTGACCGCTGTGATTTTGAACTGCGTAGAGTACTTGCCCATGAAAAAACACCCCAAGAAGTCAGATGGGTGTCCAACTTTTGGGGTGCAGATCAGACCGTAGGAGCGCGCTTGCCCGCGATTGGGCGCAAAGCGGCCATAAAAATTGATGAACTCCACAAATTTACGACTGCTGCGCGGCCGGTCGCGGGCAAGCGCGCTCCTACACGGTGGTGCGGTGAATATCGTCATCAATGCTCGCGATACGGCCTTTCCAGCTCTTCTGAAAACAGGTCGTCTTCAGCATCCGGGCTGACCGGAATCTTGTGTTCTTCCGACGCCCACGCGCCCAGATCAATCAATTTGCAGCGATCCGAACAGAACGGCCGGGTCGGCGTGGCGGCGCTCCATTCCACGGGTGCGCCGCAGGTAGGGCATTGGACGATAGTGGCTTGGCTCATGACGGGCCTCCAGACAAAGACAGATAAAAATGGTGCAGCCGCTCGACTTCCTGCTTCAGCCAGGCCGGGTCGCGATCATTGACCAACACATCGTCGGCATGTCGCAAACGCTCTTCACGCGGCGCCTGCACCTTGAGAATGGCCTCGACCTGCGCCTGACTTACACCGTCACGCTGCACGGTACGCGCCAGTTGCAGCTCGGGCGGGACATCGATCACCAGCACGCGCTGCGTCGTCTTGTATTGCCCCGACTCGATCAGCAGCGGCGACACCAGAATCGCGTAAGGCGACGTCGCTTTGGCCAGATGATCGGCGATTTCCTGACGGATCAGCGGATGCAGCAACGCTTCCAGCCAGCGACGCTGTTCAGGATCGGCAAAGATCAGGGCACGTAATGCCGCGCGGTCCAGCTCGCCATTGGCCTGCAACACGCCAGGCCCGAAATGCTCGGCGATCTGCGCCAGCGCCGGCCGCCCAGGCTCGACCACCCAGCGCGCGGCGTGATCGGCATCCACGGTATGCACGCCCAAGTCGATAAAGCACTGCGCAGCGGCACTTTTGCCGCTGCCAATGCCGCCGGTCAGGCCAAGAATCCAGGGTTTTTCAACAGGGTGAGTCATTTAAAACCGGCAAACTGCAGATAAGAGTCGGTTATTTGACCACCCCACAGCAAAGCGATCCACCCCGCAATCGCCAGATAAGGACCAAAGGGCATCGGCGCCCCGCCTTCAAGCCGGCGCACGCGCAGCAAAATCACGCCCAACACCGCACCGACCACTGACGACAGCAAGATGGTCAACGGCAACACCTGCCAACCGCCCCAGGCACCGAGCATCGCCAACAGCTTGAAGTCGCCATAGCCCATGCCCTCTTTGCCGGTCACCAGCTTGAACAGCCAGAACACCGACCACAACGAAAGATAACCCAGCACCGCACCCCACAACGCATCGGTAAGCGAGGTGAAAATGCCGAAACTGTTGACGATCAGGCCCAGCCATAACAGCGGCAAGACCAGCGAGTCGGGCAGAAGCTGATGATCGACATCGATCATGCTCATCGCCAGCAAGCCCCAGGTCAGGACCAGCATCGTTGCGGTCTGCCAGCCGAAGCCGAAATGCCAGGCGATGAAGGCTGACAGCAGGCCGCAGGTGAGCTCGATGAGTGGGTAGCGTTTGCTGATCGGGGTCTGGCAGCTGGAGCAGCGGCCTTTGAGGAATAGCCAACTGATGACCGGGAGGTTTTCCCAGGCGCGGATCTGGTGGTTGCAGTGGGGGCAGTGGGAGTGGGGGAGGATCAGGTTGTAGGGTTTGGGTTGGAGCTCTGGCGGGAGTTCCAGGATTTCGCGGGACTGGGTTTTCCAGTCTGTGAGCATCATTTTGGGGAGGCGGTGGATGACTACGTTGAGGAAGCTGCCGATTAGGAGGCCCAGGATCAGGGTGGTGGTGATCAGGGCTGTTGGTGAGGCGGCCAAAAAGTCGAGCAATGGCATGTCAGACGGCACCGCCGAGCTTGAAGATAGGCAGATACATGGCGATCACGAGGCCACCTACAATCACGCCCAATACAGCCATAATCATCGGCTCCATCAGGGTTGTCAGATTGCTGACCATATTGTCGACCTCGTCTTCATAAAAGGTGGCAACCTTGTCAAGCATGGAGTCCAGTGCGCCGGACTCCTCGCCGATAGCAGTCATTTGTATGGCCAGTGTTGGAAAAACGCCGGTAGAGCGCATGGAGAAATTGAGTTGCATGCCGGTGGCAACGTCCTGTTTGACCTTGTTGACCGCATTTTTGAACACGACGTTGCCGGTGGCACCCGCGACTGAATCCAAGGCTTCCACTAGCGGCACGCCTGCTGCAAAAGTAGTAGCTAGAGTGCGTGCATAGCGGGCGACTGAGGATTTGAAGATCAATGGGCCAATGAGAGGCAGTTTTAATAGAAAGCGGTCGACGCTGTCGCGAAACTTTTGTGATTGCTTGTAGGCTCGTTTAAAAAAAAACGTTCCCGCAACAAAGATGCCTATTATGACAAGCCACCATTCCTGAACAATCTCGGATAGGCCTATGACCATTAAGGTGAACGCCGGTAGGTCAGCGCCGAAGCTGGCGAATACGGACTGAAATTGCGGCACTACCTTGATCAACAGGATCAGCGAAACAATAGTCGCTACAATCAGTACAGCAATGGGATAGGTCATCGCCTTTTTGATCTTGGCCTTAAGTGCTTCGGTTTTCTCTTTGTAGGTGGCCACGCGGTCCAGCAGGCTTTCCAAAGCACCGGCTTGCTCACCGGCATCTACCAGGTTGCAAAACAAGTCATCGAAATAATCAGGTTTACCTCTCAGTGCTGTAGCGAAGCTGTTGCCCGAGGCAACTTGCTGTTTCAAGTCGTTGACCAAAACGCGCATGGCCGGTTTATCTGTACCTTCGCTGATGATATCGAAGGATTGCAGCAGCGGCACGCCAGCTTTCATCATGGTCGCCATCTGGCGCGAGAAAAAGGCGATATCCAGCGGTTTGATCTTCTTGCCCTTGCCGAAAATCGAAACCGCTTTTTTGCGTACCTTGGTCGGATTTATGCCTTGCTTTCGGAGCTGTGCTTTGATCAAAGCAAGATTATGGCCGCTCAACTCGCCGCTGACCTTGGCGCCCTTACGATCAATCCCTTCCCATGTGAACAGACTGACTTTAGCTACTTTGTTGGCCATGCTTAATCCTTGGTAACCCGGTTGACTTCTTCCAGGCTGGTAATGCCTTGCATGGCTTTTATCAGGCCCGACGCACGCAGGTCATTGAAGCCGTCTTTACGCATCTGTTCGGAAATATCCAGGGAATTTCCTTCTTCCATGATGATTCGTTCGAGTTGTGGCGTTTTCTTCACCACTTCGTAGATACCAACGCGGCCCTTGTAACCCCCATTGCAGTTATCACAGCCTGTTGGCGTATACAGTTTGAACGTGCCTAGGCGAGCCTCGGGAAAACCTTCCTTGAGTAGAGTTTCGTGCGGGATTTCAACTTCCTTCTTGCAGTGAGGGCATAATTTTCGCGCCAAACGCTGAGCAATGATCAGGTTAATGGCAGTGGCGATGTTAAACGCCGCTACCCCCATATGGTGCAGGCGGGTCAGGGTTTCTGCCGCGCTATTGGTGTGCAGTGTGGACAATACCAGGTGGCCGGTCTGTGAGGCCTTGATGGCAATCTCGGCAGTTTCCAGGTCACGGATCTCACCCACCATGATTACGTCGGGATCCTGACGCAGGAAGGCGCGAAGTGCTTGGGTGAAGTCCATGCCTTGGCGTGGGTTTACGTTGACCTGATTGATGCCTTCCAGGTTTATTTCCACCGGATCCTCAGCCGTTGAAATATTGATATTCACGGTATTGAGGATATTCAGACCGGTGTACAGCGATACGGTTTTACCGGAACCGGTAGGGCCTGTGACCAGAATCATGCCTTGGGGTTGTTTCAGCGCTTCCAGATATAAAACTTTCTGTTCCGGCTCATAACCCAACGCATCAATACCCATCTGGGCACTGGTAGGGTCAAGAATCCGCATCACAATCTTCTCGCCCCACAGTGTGGGCAAGGTGTTCATTCGAAAGTCGATGGCCTTGTTATTTGAAATCCTCAGTTTGACGCGGCCGTCTTGAGGTTTGCGTCGCTCCGAAATATCGAGGCTGGCCATGACCTTCAGGCGTGCTGCAATACGTCCAGCCAAGTGGATCGGTGGCCTGGCGGCTTCATGCAGAATGCCGTCAGTGCGAAAGCGGACCCGAAAGACTTTTTCATAGGGTTCAAAGTGCAAGTCCGAAGACCCCATGCGAATGGCATCCAGTAGCATCTTGTTGACGAACCGCACTACCGGCGCATCGTCGGCGTCATCCTTGGCGTTAAGGGAGGTTTCCTTGGATGTATCGACCGGCTCAATATCCAGGCCCAGGTCCACATCAGACATGTCTCCCATACCTGTACCGGTATCGAAGAACTTGTCGATGGCGCTGGCTAGCTTGTCGTCTTCGACCAGAATAGCTTCGGTGTTGAGCCCTGTACTGAACTGGATATCAGTGACAGCTTGGTGATTGGTAGGGTCTGAGACACCGATGAAAAGTTTGTTGCCACGCCGCCAAAGAGGCAGAGCGTGGTGCTGGCGTACCAGCTTTTCGCTGACCAGCCCCTTCGGCTGAATTTCCTTGTCGAGGCTGGCAAGGTCAAAAAAAGGTACACCGAATTGATCGGAAGCTACTTCAGCCAGCGTCAGGCTATGTACCAGGCGATTTTGGACCAGATAGGTGACGAGCGAGACCTTGTCGCGGCGTGCCTGTTGGTAGGCCTGTTGGGCCGCTTTTTCGGTTAACAACTCGGCTACGACCAATTGCTTGGCCAGACCGCTAAGGACGACATCAGACATAAAACCACCAGACACAGACATTAGGTCGGTTATAGCGCAGTCGGGCTGTGCTGCCAAATGAGGATGTAGTATGTGACAAAATTTGTCAGTTTATACTCAGCCTTGAAAGCTTTTTGAGAGTCGTCCACATCCCGTCTCGAGGTTTTTCACGGCGTGTGTCTTGGCATGCTCTGTGCTCTAGCTTTCGGTAAGGCCCTTAAAATTGACGCCTGGGAGAAGTAGTTATGAATGCACAGAAAGGTTTTACTCTGATCGAACTGATGATCGTCGTAGCCATCGTTGGTATCTTGGCCGCTGTTGCGATTCCTCAATACAAAGATTACACAACCAAAGCTCGCTTTTCAGAGGTTGTATCGGTAGGTAATACTTACCAGGCTGCCGTGGCTGCCTGCATTGCTGATAAAGGATCGAAAACGGGTTGTGATTTAGCCACCAACGGTATTCCTGATACTCAAGCCACAACCTATGTAAAGAGTGTTGGGGTTAAAGACGGGACAATTACGGTCACCCCTACGGCTGCCATTAATGAAAAATCCACTCTGGTACTCGTCCCGGATAACGCTGGTGGTGGTGCATTGACTTGGGCCAAAACTGGCAGCGGTTGCCTGACAGCTCAAGACAGCCAACCCATTCTGTGTAAGTAATCTGTTTGCGCTTTTAGGGTTAGCTGTCTTTCATTGAGAAACCTAATTCCTCAAGATTTTACAAGGAGCCCGTAATCTTACGGGCTCTTTGCATTTTCCGATGCGCATGCTTTGGCGTTAACGGAATATTGAATGTCGACCCCAGACATTACCCTTACACCCCAACCCCATACCCTGCGGTGACAATTCTCCATCACCCAGGCCCTTCTCCATGAGCAACCCCCCAATCACCGTCCTGCGCGACACCACCCCACTCCCCGTTGTCGATGCCTGCAAATGGGAGCGCATCGAAGGCGAGCCGCACACCGTTAACCTCAACGCCTACACCTCCGATGACGGCTCAAAGATCATGGGTACCTGGATCTGTACGCCGGGTAAATGGCGCGTCGAGTATGTGAAGTGGGAATACTGCGATTTCCAGGAAGGCTATTGCATCATCACCCCTGATGGTCAGGAGCCGATTCACTTGAAGGCCGGTGATAAGTTCATCGTCGAAGTGGGCATGAAAGGCACCTGGGAAGTGGTCGAGACCGTGCGTAAGTATTTCGTGTTTGCCTGACAGCTTTTAGCTTCTTCTCTTCGTTCCACCTCACCTTTGTGGTCGCGGCGTAAGCCCCGGCCATTTTTTTGTGGTGCGCAATCTCATGTCGCGATTGAGTTCGGTACGCGACGTCCTCGGGCAATTAACCGTAGGCACCCCAACGGTAAGGTGGCGATGCGTTTTTCATCGGCGTGCGCTGGCGTGGTGTGAGTGTGCAACAGCGTGTAAGGTGCGCCGCCTCCAGAGTGTGCAATTAGCACTTGCCGTCAGAAAAAGAGAAGAACAAGCACGATGATCAGCCCCGATTCCAGTGGTCAATTGGCGCAAGGCTTCAAACCGCGTCACGTCACGATGCTCTCGATTGCCGGCATTATCGGCGCCGGTCTGTTTGTCGGCTCCGGGCATGCCATCGCCGCGGCAGGGCCGGCCACGATTCTTTCCTACGCCTGTTCCGGCCTGTTGGTGGTGCTGGTGATGCGCATGCTTGGGGAGATGGCGGTCGCCAATCCGGACACCGGGTCGTTCTCCACGTATGCCGATCAAGCCATTGGGCCGTGGGCGGGGTTTACCATTGGTTGGTTGTACTGGTGGTTCTGGGTGTTGGTGATTCCCATCGAGGCGCTGGCGGCGGGGCATGTGCTTAATCAATGGTTTCCACAGGTCGATGCCTGGTTGTTTGCGTTGCTGTCGATCATTTTGCTGGCGGCCACCAACTTGTTCAGTGTCGCCAAGTACGGTGAGTTCGAGTTCTGGTTTGCGTTGTTCAAGGTCGCGGCGATTATCGGTTTTATCAGCCTGGGTTTTGCCGTGTTGCTGGGTTGGTTGCCGGGGCGTGAAGTCAGTGGCTTGAGCAAGTTGATGGAGAACCACGGCGGTTTTGCGCCGAATGGTTATTCGGCGGTGATCGGTGCGTTCATCACGGTGATGTTCAGTTTTATCGGCACTGAGGCGGTGACTATCGCGGCGGCGGAATCCAGTCACCCGGCGAAGAACATTGCCCGGGCGACGCGCTCGGTGATCTGGCGCATTGGTGTGTTTTATATCCTTTCGGTGTTCGTGATTATCTCGGTGGTGCCGTGGAACGACCCGCAACTGGCGGTGGTGGGTTCTTATCAGCGGGCGCTGGAGATCATGAACATTCCCTTCGCCAAGTTTCTGGTCGATGTCGTGGTACTGGTCGCGGTCGGCAGTTGCATGAACTCTTCGATCTATATCTCTTCACGCATGCTGTATTCGTTGGGCAAGCGCGGTGAGGCGCCGGCCGCTGTGCGGGTGACATCAAAGGTCGGTGTACCGCGTACGGCGGTGTTTGCCAGTACGATTCTGGGGGCGGTGATTACGGTGGTCAGTTATTTCGCGCCTGCCGGGTTGTTCGAGTTTCTGCTGGCCAGTTCCGGGGCTATTGCGTTGCTGGTGTATCTGGTGATTGCGGTCTCGCAGTTGCGCATGCGCCGGATGCTGACCCGGCAGAACGCTGAAATCGCGCTGCCGATGTGGCTGTTTCCATGGCTGACGTATGCGGTGATCATTTTTATCTCGGCGGCGTTGGTGGTGATGATGATTACGCCGGAGCATCGGGCGGAGATTACGTCGACGATTGGCTTGGCGCTGGTGATTTCGTTTATCGGGATTGTGATGGCGCGACGGCATGGGCGGCGCGATGCGCAGAGTGGAGCGGTTGAGGGGGCTTGAGCCGTAAATGCAGTTTCCGGCTTCAGCGACCAGGAAAGCACAGCCGGCGCTTTTCCTTGCAATCCTTCTGCGCTTTCGTCTGGTATTTATCGTTCTGTTTGTCGTCGTTTTTGGGGGGGAACGATGTGATCGAGGAGGTGCTTTCCTTCGTGCCGTACTCGCACAGCGCGTAGCCATCGGAGAAACCCAGGGAATACTCGGCCTGGTAGCGGGCCGGGATCTTCTCGTTGCTGCTGTCGTATTGGCCTCCCTTGCGCTTGGCTTCACAGCCCGAATGGTAGCCGGCGCTATAAGGGTTATAAGGCTCTACATCCCATGGCATCTTGATGCGCGGGGTAATGCAGCCCGACAGGCTGATGATTATCGGCAGCACCCACAGCGTCGTTATCCGTTTCATTACTCGCTATTCCTGAGCGTGGGAAATTTTGCTGCCTGAATAGCTGAGCCATGGGCGGATTGCAAATCTGCTTATGGCTCTGAAAATTAAGACTGCTAGCGTAGCCGGTCACGGTGGTCCGGCATTCCGGCAGAGCGCGTTCCTGCATGAGGCCGCTTTTGCTGGGCGACAGTGCTGTGTCACTGACACAGCACTGTGGGCGCTGGCGTTAACTCATTGGCGTTCCCTTGGCGATTTGCTCGCGGACTTCTGCTGTGGTCTTGCCCTGGATTTCTATATCGATACCGAGTGTCTGGATCAGGGCTATTTCGGTGTGCGTCAGGCCGAGGTTGCGCAGGCTTTCGGTCCAGCACTGTAAGCGGGCTTGAGCGGTTTGCCTTGCGTTGGGGCCTTTGGCGCGCAGGCAGGCGTCGCACATATCTTCAGGGTGTGGCTTGGTCCCCCAATTGCCCGGCCGTCGACATTCGAATAACCCGCACTCGCAACGGCACAGCCACAAGGCGCCTTTTCCTGAATGGCTTTGGCCGTACCAGGCGATGGCGGTCATGTTTCCGCGCCGTTTGCCGGTGTGATCGATGGCGTATTCCGGGCGAGGTGCAAGGTTTGGCAGTGAGTCGATGGCTTTTTTCAGGCAAGCCGATGCTGTTGGCGCTGATGCGCCGTTTTGAGTTTTCATGATTTTTCCGCCGGCCTTGTGGGCCTGAAATGCAGATTCCTGTCGCGGCTACTCATAGGGTGCCCGCGATCCCGTTTTGTCAGGGAATGCTTCGGCTACATTGAGGCGATGTAAGCCGGACACGGTTCCAGAACACGGGGGAGGTGCATATGGCGGATGCAGCGGGATATAGGGATGAGGATGTTCATGGTGGGTAGCTCCAATTGATTTCTGGAGCGCCAGCAATAGAACTGGGCGCTTGTGCGCCAACTTGAATAGCGGGCCGCGACGCCCGGTCGCTGGATTTACAGCGACGCGCAGACCTTAGCCCTCATCGTGATGATGTGTAACCTTCAGGTTCTGTTGTGTCTGTTGTGCAGTAATCGCCAGCAGAGCTGCCTCCCACAGGTCCGTGTCAGCTTACGTGGTCTGCAACAAACTGGCCCATGCGGATATCAGCAGCAACAGCGCCATCGCCCGGTTGAAGCGCTGCATCGCCCGCGCGGAGGTCAGCAGCCGCACCGCGCCGCGCCCGACCAAGGCCCACACCGTCAGGCACGGGATGGCGACCAGAAAGAAGATCCCCGCATACAGCCCGTATTCACTGGCGCTGGCCTGACTGCCGGCAAATACGCTGATCACCGCCAGCGCCATGATCCAGGTCTTGGGGTTGATCGCTTGCAGGCTGGCGCCGCTCCAGGCGCCGATGGGCTGGCTGGCGGTGTCCGGCGTCAGGGACGCGGCCGTGCTGCGCCACAGTTGCCAGGCCAGCCGGCTGATCCAGGCCACGCCCAGCCAGGCCATCGCGGTCTGTAGCCATGGCTGGCTTTGCAGCATTTCGCCCAGGCCCAGGCCGACCAGTAAAACGATCAGGGCCGCGCCTGCGCAGGCGCCGAGGGTGATGCGCAGTGCGGCGTTCAGGCCGTGCAGGGCGCTGTGGCTGAGCACCAGAATGTTGGTCGGGCCGGGTGTGATCGAGGCGACAAAGGCGAATACGACAAAGGGCAGGTACTGGGACATCGGCAGGCTCCATGAAGGCTGGCTGCGATTGTCGGTGCCGGTGGCTCAGCGGTCTGGAAGGTTTGTGCAATGGCTGCGATAGCGCGCCGGGCTCAGGCCGTAGGCGCGGCGGAACCAGCGGCCCAGATGGCTCTGGTCGGCAAAGCCGAGGGCGGCGGCGACATCGGCAGGCGTCAGGCCCTGGTGCAGCAGTTTGCGCGCCAGGCTCAGGCGCAGTTGCACCAGATAGGCGTGCGGCGCCAGGCCGTACGCGGCCTTGAAGGCCCGCGACAGGCGAAAGCGGTCGACGCCACAGGCGCTGGCCAGATCGTCGAGGCCAATGTCTTGCTCGACATGGGCGTGCAGGTATTCACGCGCCTTGATGGCCACTTGTGGAAGGCGAGGATGCTCAAGGCCAAGCGGTCGCCAGTGCAGCGTGGCGGACAGCGTTTCGAGCAAGGCATCAAGGGCGGCGTGACGCACGATGCGCAGGTCTTGGTGGTGCAGCGCGGCAAAGGCGTTGGCGATGTGCTGAACCAATGCGGGTTCGCAGGCCAGGGTCTGGCTGAAGCCAGGCAGGCTGCGCGCGGGAGCGTCTTCGAACAGCGCGCGCATCTGCGCGTCGAGCCAGTGCGGTTGCAGGTACAGCATCGAGTAGGTGAAGCCGCCGGGTGTCGGGGCGTGGCCGTCGTGGATTTCGCCGGGTTCAAGCATGAATGCCTGGCCGGGTGTGCTGCTGTGCAGCTGGCGGCGGCAGTTGAACTGTTGCACGCCCTGTTCGGTGATGCCGATCAGGTAGCTGTCGTGCCAGTGCGGGTCGTAGGCGTGGCCGGTGAAGTGGGCACGGATCGTCTCGATACCGGTTTCGGCATCCAGCTTGAGGGTGATCCAGTGGTCGGTGGCCATGTGCGGTTGCCTGTGGGTCGGGAGCGTATTGTCGCGTCAGCAGACAGCCCAGAATCTAGAAGATTTGTGCAATGGCCTGATCCATCATTCCACGCCCATGCGCCGTCGTGCCCGGTTCGCCGAACCATTGCGCACCGCCCAGCGCAGCACCGGCGCGACCCGGTTGACGCCGGCACGAATCAGGGTGCGTTTGGTCCGGCCCTGTTCAATAGCCAGCATCTGGCTGGCCCAGTCGGGCAGCAGGTCGATGCCGGCCTGCATCATCAGCGCACCGAACGGCTTGACCAGGCGATTGGGCGCCGGTTCTTCGAGCAGCAGGCGCACCACTTCATGGCTGCGCTCGGTGCACACCAGCTCGCTGCGGATCGCCTGCAAGTAGTCGTCGATGGCTTGCGCGCTGTGCGGCACGTTGCTGGCGCCCAGTTGTTCGGCGACATGCGCGGTCTCGGTGAAATAGGCGTCTTGCTCGGCGCGCGACAGGTGCGGGTTGACGTAGCGCAGATGCGCAGCCATGAAGCTGCTGACTTCGGCAACATGCACCCAGGTCAGCAACGCCGGATCGCTTGCCGCATAAGGCCGCCCGTCGGGGGCAGTGCCGGTGACTTGCAGGTGAATGGTGCGCACCTTGTCGATCAGCCATTGGGCGTCGTGGGTCGAGCCGAACGTGGTGCCGGAAATGAACTGCCCGGTGCGCCGCAGGCGGCCGAGCATGTCATGGCGAAAGCTGGAATGGTCCCAGACCCCGGCGAGCGCCAGCGGGTGCAGGGTTTGCAGCATCAGGGCGCCGATGCCGCCGATCAGCATGCTGGTGAAGTCGCTGTTGACCCTCCAGCACACCGATTGCGGGCCGAAAAGTCCGGGATCGCCCTTGGGGTTTTCCAGGTCCAGTTGGCCCAGGGCCAGGCCGGTGAGGCTCAGGACCTGGGTTTCGATACGGCGACGAATGAATTCCATTGGCTTTTATCAGGGACTGCACGGCTCTGAAGCATACCTGCGTAGGAGCGCGCTTGCCCGCGACCGAGTGCGTTAGCAGTCGTAAATTTGCAGCGGTTCATCAATTTTTATGACCGCTTCGCGCCCAGTCGCGGGCAAGCGCGCTCCTACGGGGGCGGTGTCAGCGATTCAGGCGTTTGTCGATCAGGTCGTCCACCACCGCAGGGTCGGCCAGGGTTGAGGTGTCGCCCAGGCTGTCCAGTTCGTTGCAGGCGATCTTGCGCAGGATGCGGCGCATGATTTTGCCTGAGCGCGTCTTGGGCAACGCGGGCGCCCACTGGATCAGTTCCGGTTTGGCGAAGCTGCCGATTTCTGTACTGACGTGCGCGAGCAGTTCTTTCTTCAATTCATCGCTGGGTTCGACCCCATTGATCGGCGTGACAAAGGCGTAGATGCCCATGCCTTTGACGTCATGTGGATAACCGACCACAGCGGCTTCGGCGATGTTGTCGTGCAGCACCAGCGCACTTTCGACTTCGGCGGTGCCGATGCGGTGGCCGGACACGTTGATCACATCGTCGACTCTGCCGGTGATCCAGTAATCGCCGTCTTCGTCGCGGCGTGCGCCGTCGCCGGTGAAGTAGTAGCCGGCGTAGGGTTTGAAGTAAGTGTCGATCATCCGTTGCGGGTCGCCGTACACGCTGCGGATCTGCCCCGGCCAACTGGCCTTGATGGCCAGCAGGCCGCTGCCGGGGCCTTCGATTTCCTTGCCGTGTTCATCGAGCAGCACCGGTTGCACGCCAAATAGCGGGCGGGTGGCGCAGCCGGGTTTGATGCGGCTGTCGCCCACCAGCGGGCTGAGCATGATGCCGCCGGTCTCGGTCTGCCACCAGGTGTCGACAATCGGGCAACGCTGTTGGCCGACCTGATGGAAATACCACTCCCAGGCTTCCGGGTTGATCGGCTCGCCGACGCTGCCGAGCACGCGCAGGCTGGCGCGTGAGGTGTTCTGCAGCGGGCCTGGGCCTTCACGCATCAAGGCGCGCAGGGCGGTGGGCGCGGTGTAGAAGATGTTCACCTGGTGCTTGTCGATCACCTGCCAGAACCGCGAGCTGTCGGGGTAATTGGGCACGCCTTCGAACACCAGCGTGGTCGCGCCGTTGGCCAGCGGCCCGTAGACGATATAGCTGTGGCCGGTGACCCAGCCGACGTCGGCGGTGCACCAGTAGATTTCGCCGTCCTGATAATCGAAGACGTGGTGATGGGTCAGCGCCGCGTGCAGCAGATAACCGCCGGTGGTGTGCATCACACCCTTGGGTTTGCCGGTGCTGCCGGAGGTGTAGAGGATGAACAACGGGTCTTCGGCGTCCATCGGCTCGGGTGGGCAATCATCGCTGACGCCGTGCACGGCTTCGTGATACCAGAGGTCGCGGTCCTTGACCCAGTCGATCTCGCCCTGGGTACGCTCGACCACCAGCACGGTGCTGACGTTCGGGCAGCTTTTCAGGGCCTTGTCGACGTTGCTCTTCAGCGGAATGTACTTGCCGCCGCGCACGCCTTCATCGGCGGTGATCACGGTGTGGCAATCGGCATCCAGAATCCGGTCGCGCAGCGCTTCGGGCGAGAAACCGCCGAACACCACCGAATGCACGGCGCCGATGCGCGCGCAGGCGAGCATGGCGTAGGCGGCTTCGGGGATCATCGGCATGTAGATGCACACCCGGTCGCCTTTTTTCACCCCGCGCTGCTTGAGCGCATTGGCCAGGCGAGCAACGTTGTGATGCAGTTTTTTGTAGGTGATTTCAGCCGATTCGGTGGGATTGTCGCCTTCCCAGATAATCGCGATCTGATCGCCGCGCCTGGCCAGGTGGCGGTCGATGCAGTTGTAGCTGACGTTGAGCTTGCCGCCCTTGAACCACTGGGCTTCGCCGGTGCGCAGGTCGCTTTGGCAGACCTGGGTCCAGGGTGCATCCCAATCAAGAAAGGCAGTGGCCTGTTCGGCCCAGAAGTGTTCGGGTTGTTCTACCGATTGACGGTATAGACGTTGGTAATCGTCAGGACTCAGGCGAGCTGCACGGCGCACGGCATCGGCTTTGGGGAATTCGCTGATATCGAACATGACGTTTTCCTTGTTCTTGAGGTGCGTACAAGAATAGGAGTCATGCGACGTAAAGAGGGTTCAACCGTTTGTGGCAGGCAGCCCTGCTGGCGATTGCTGCGGTAAAGACGCAGCCTGTGTGCCGGTTTTAATGGCGTTATCGCGAGCAGAGCTCCCTCCCACAAGGTGATTTACATCAGCCGCGATGACGGCCGCGGAAGTAGTTGATCAGGCCTTGAGTCGAGGCGTCTTCGGCCTCTTCTTCAACGCCGCCGGTCAAGCGCTGGTACACGCCTTTGCCCAGTTCCTTGCCCAGCTCGACGCCCCATTGGTCGAAGGCATTGATGCCCCATATCACGCTTTGCACGAAGACTTTGTGTTCGTACATCGCTACCAGTGCGCCCAGACGACGCGGGCTGATGCGTTCGACCACCAGGGTGTTGCTCGGGCGGTTGCCGGGGATGACTTTGTGCGGTGCCAGTTTCTGCACCTGGTCTTCGTCCAGGCCATTGGCGCGCAATTCGGCCTCGGCTTCCGGGCGGGTCTTGCCCAGCATCAGGGCCTGGCTTTGCGACAGGCAGTTGGCGTACAGCCACTGATGGTGGTCGGAGACCGGGTTGAAGCTGACGATCGGCACGATGAAGTCGGCCGGAATCAACTGCGTGCCCTGGTGCAGCAACTGGTGGTAGGCGTGCTGGCCGTTGCAGCCTACGCCGCCCCAGATGACCGGGCCGGTGTCGGTGGCCACCGGGCTGCCGTCCTGGCGCACGCTCTTGCCGTTGGATTCCATGTCCAGTTGTTGCAGGTGTTTGGTGATGTTGCGCAGGTAGTGGTCGTACGGCAGGATCGCGTGGCTTTGCGCGCCCCAGAAGTTGCCGTACCACACACCCAGCAGGCCCAACAGCACCGGCATGTTCTGCTCGAACGGCGCGTTGAGGAAATGCTGGTCCATGGTGTAGGCACCCGACAGCAGTTCCTTGAAGTTGGACATGCCGATGGCCAGGGCGATTGGCAGGCCGATGGCCGACCACAGCGAGTAACGCCCGCCGACCCAGTCCCACATCGGGAAGATGTTTTCTTCACGGATACCGAAGGCCACGGCGGCGGCGTTGTTGCTCGACACCGCAATGAAGTGGCGATGCAGTTCGGCTTCCGAGCCGCCTTGCGCCAGGTACCAGGCGCGTGCGGCCTGTGCGTTCTTCAGGGTTTCGAGGGTGTTGAACGATTTCGACGAAACGATGAACAACGTGGTTTCGGCACGAATGGTCTGCGACAGCTCGTGGAATTCGCTGCCATCGATATTGGCCAGGTAATGGCAGCGCACACCTTTGTGGGTGTAGGCCAGCAGTGCTTCGGACACCAGCTCAGGGCCGAGGAACGAACCACCGATGCCGATGTTGACCACGTCGGTGATCGGCTTTTCGGTGTAGCCGCGCCACAGGCCATCATGGATGCGGCCGACCAGCTCGGTCATCTGGCTCAGCACCTTGTGCACGTCGGGCATGATGTTGGTGCCGTTGACCAGCAGCTTGTCGCCCACCGGGCGGCGCAGGGCGGTGTGCAGCGCCGGGCGACCTTCGGAGGAGTTGACCAGCTCGCCTTCGAACTGCGCCTTGATGGCCTCTTTAAGGCCGGCGTCGTTGGCCAGCGCAACCAGCAGGTCGCGGGTTTCGTGGGTGATGAGGTTTTTGGAATAGTCGAGAAACAGGCCGCAACTGCTGAGGGTGAACTGACTGAAGCGTTGCGGATCGGCTGCAAACGCCTCGCGCATGCTGAAATCCTGCATGGCCTGGCGGTGTTGGCTCAACGCCTGCCAAGCGGGCAGAGCGGTCACATCGGAAGGATTGCGGTAGTACGCCATCGCTGGGGGATTCCTTTAGCTTGAACGGCCGGTGGACATTTTAAAGCCGCGTACTGCGCGGCGGGTTCTGGGCTCGACATTCCTGTGTACATCGATGTCCGGGCTTGTCGCTCCATGGTCTCGCCGGTCTGCACCGGCGATTTGTATCGGTAAGGCAGTGCGGGCATGGGTTTGGTTCATCTGCACCCTGCCATCAGACATTAAACATTGTTCAGGTGCAGGTTATCGATCAGCCGGGTCTTGCCCAGATAGGCCGCCGCAATGATGACCAGATCGCGATCGTCAAAGGTTGCCGGTCGCAGGCTGCCTGCCTGACGAACCTCCAGATAATCGACGCGAAAGCCTGCGCTTTCAAGTGTCTGTTTACCGGTGTTCAACAAGGAGGCGAAGGTTTTCTCGCCGCCGCGCAGTGCATCGCCGATCTGTGTAATGACTTGATATAGCACAGGCGCAATGGCGCGTTGTTCATCGCTCAGGTAACCATTGCGCGACGACAGCGCCAGACCGTCGGCGGCGCGCACGGTAGGCTCGCCAATGATCTGGATCGGCATGTTCAGATCACGCACCAGTGCACGGATCACAGCCAGTTGCTGAAAGTCTTTTTCACCGAACACGGCGACATCGGGCTGAACCATGTTGAACAGCTTGCTGACCACGGTCGCCACGCCTTCGAAGTGCCCCGGACGACTGGCGCCGCACAGGCCTTCGGACAGGTGCGGGACGCTGACGCGGGTCTGGTCGTCCATGCCGTTGGGGTACATGTCGGCAACACCTGGGGTGAACAGCAGGTGGCAGCCGGCTTGCTGAAGTTTTTCCTGGTCGGCGGTCAGGGTGCGCGGGTAGGTCGCCAGGTCTTCGTTGGGGCCGAACTGCAACGGGTTGACGAAAATGCTCGCCACCACAAAGTCAGCCTGTTCGCCGGCGCGGCTCACCAGTGTGGTGTGGCCGCTGTGCAGGTTGCCCATGGTCGGGACCAGCGCAATGCGCTTGCCTGCCTGACGAGCCTGGGCCACGGCGGCGCGCAGGTCCTGGACGGTGTGTACTGTGTTCATGCCGAGAATCCGTGTTCAGGAGCGGGGAAGCTTGAGTCTTTGACGGCGCTGACGTACGCCTGGATGGCCGACTGGATATCCGGCTGGCCGATCATGAAGTTCCTGACGAACTTGGCCATCCTGCCGCTGATCGACAGGCCGAGCATGTCGTGCAGCACCAGCACCTGGCCATCGGTGGCGTTGCCGGCACCGATGCCGATGACCGGAATCTTCACGGCATGGGTGATTTCCTCAGCCAGCTCGCCGGGCACGCATTCCAGCAGAATCATCGCGGCACCGGCCTGTTCAAGCGTAATGGCGTCGGCACGCATCTGCCGGGCCTGGGCTTCGAGCCGGCCCTGCACCTTATAGCCACCGAGCACGTTGACGGTCTGCGGGGTCAGGCCCATGTGTGCGCACACCGGAATGCCACGGTCGGTCAGTTGGCGAATGGAGTCGGCCAGCCACGCGGTGCCCTCGACCTTGACCATGTGCGCGCCTGCCTGCATCAGCGTAGCGCTGTTGAGCAAGGTGTGTTCCACGGTGGCGTTGGCCATGAACGGCAGGTCGGCAATGATCAGTGAGCCCCGATTGCCGCGTTTGACGCAGGCTACGTGATAGGCCATGTCGGCGGTGCTGACCGGCAAGGTGCTGTCATGCCCTTGCAAGACCATGCCCAGCGAGTCGCCGACCAGCAGCACCTCGACGCCCGCAGTGCTGGCGGTATGGGCGAAAGTTGCGTCATAGCAGGTCAGCATGGTGATTTTTTCACCCTTGAGTTTGAGAGCCTGCAGCGACGTAACGGTTGTAACCGGCATGTAAATTTCCTCCATCACCAGGCGCCAAGAGCCGTTTAGGGCGCTTCTAAAAACTACCTGCGTTTTTAGAAGCGCCCTGTGCAAGCAACGCCTGAAAGCAGGCACACCGTCGCATCGCGGTGTTTCGCAAAGGCCTGTTTCGCGCCCATGCACCAACGGGGTTGGTGGCGGGAGGCCTATATTCGTGAGGGAGGGGCATGAAGTCAATTGCGGTTGTTACCCAGGCCCGATTGCCGGGGTAACGGGTGACACGCGACGGTTACAGCGCGGCTGGCAGGCGCTCAAGTCCAACGAAGGGACAGTCAGCCAGCAACTGGCTCAGAAGGCGCCCGTCGGGCAGTTGCAGGTCAGGTGCCAGCTCGGCCAGCGGGTAGAGCACGAAGGCGCGGGCCTGCATGTGGTAGTGCGGAACCTGCAGGCGCGGCACGTCGATCAGGTGCTCGCCGAACAGCAGGATATCCAGGTCCAGCGTACGCGGTCCCCAGCGTTCGAGGCGTTCACGGCCTTGATCCAGCTCGATGGCTTGCAAGGCATCGAGCAGCTCCAGCGGCGCAAGGTCGGTGTCCAGCGCCGCCACGGCATTGGTATAACGTGGCTGGCCGGGCAGCAGCGAGTCGCTGACATAGAACGACGAGGCCGCGGCTAAACGGCTGCCGGGCAATTGCTGCATGGCCGCCAGCGCATTGCGCAATTGCGCGGCCGGCTCGGCGAGGTTACTGCCCAGGCCGATGTAGGTGCGTTCAGTCATCGAATACGCCTGCACCGTCGGCGCCGGCCTTGCGTTTGGAGTTGCTGCGGCGGCGCTTGCGTGGGCCGGTGCCGGCTTCTTCCTTGTTGCCCAGGTCGCGGATCATGTCGCGGCGCTGGCTGTCGTTGCAGTCCTGGTAGCGGGTCCACCAGTCGCCAAGACCGTCGGTCTGCTCGCCGGCGCTTTCGCGCAGCAGCAGGAAGTCGTAGGCAGCGCGGAAGCGCGGATGGTCGAGCAACAGGTCGGCGCGTTTGCCGGCGCGGCGTGGCAGGCGCTCTTGCATGTCCCAGATTTCGCGGATCGGCAAGGTGAAGCGCTTGGGAATGGCGATGCTGCGGCACTGCTCGATGATCAGGTCGTGCGAGGCTTCGTTCATGGCGGCCAGCGGCGGCGCGCCACGTTCTTGCAGGCGCAGGACCTTGGCTGGCAATGCCGGCCAGAGCAGGGCGGCGAACAGGAAGGCCGGAGTCACCGGTTTTTCCTGGCGCACACGCAGGTCGGTGTTGGCCAGCGCCTGGCTGATCAGCGTGTGGGTGTAGGTCGGGTTGTATTCCAGCGCCTTGGCGGTGGCCGGGAACAGCGAGTCGAACAGTTCAAGGTCGACCAGCATCTCGAAGGTCATCTCGGCGTGCCCTGACAGGAACAGCTTGAGGTTTTCTTCGAACAGGCGTGCCGCCGGAATATCGCGCAGCATCGGTGCCAGCGGGCGGATCGGCAGCACTGTCTGCTTTTCGATACCGAAATTGAGCTTGGCCGCGAAGCGCACCGCACGCAGCATGCGCACCGGGTCTTCTTTATAGCGCTGCTGCGGATCACCGATCAGGCGGATCAGCCGATTGCGGATATCGTCCACGCCATTGGCGTAGTCGAGAATGCGCTCGGTGACCGGATCGTAATACAGGGCGTTGATGGTGAAGTCGCGGCGCTGGGCGTCCTCTTCGAGGGTGCCATAGACGTTGTCGCGCAGAATCCGGCCACTGGCGTTGTGCGAGGACTGGTTGCTGTCTTCGTCTTCATCGTCTTGCGAGTGATTGGCGCGGAAGGTCGCCACTTCAATGATTTCACGCCCGAAATGGATGTGAACCAGCTTGAAGCGCCGGCCGATGATGCGCGCATTGCGAAATTCTGCACGGATCTGCTCGGGCGTGGCGCTGGTGGCGACGTCGAAATCCTTGGGATTGATCTGCAGCAGCATGTCGCGCACGCAACCACCGACCAGGTAAGCCTGGTAGCCCGCCGTTTGCAGGCGCTCGACGATATTCACCGCATGACGGCTGAATTGGGTACGTTGCAGCGAGTGCTGGTTGCTGTTGAGCACGATCGGCGTGGAACGTATGTGTTGCTGCGGCGTGCGCAGCGGGGTACGGATTGACTGGAACAACTTCTTCAGCATGGGATGCACTGTTTGAAGGAATATTCGGCCAAAACAGGGAATGACCGCATGATGGGCGGGGATTCTAGCATTTGATCGTGCAATGGTGTAGGAAGCGTCGTCGCGGGGGAGATCTGGGCAGGGATTGGCGCGGGGTAGAAGGCTTGCTTCGGAACGCCAGATGCTACTGGGGGAGCCGAAGCTCCCCCAAAGTGTGTGCTCTTTATTTTTATTATGAGTGCGGGCTCTTGTTTTTGTTGGGTGCCCAATCACAAGCTTTTTGCCTGTGAACCTCTCAACCGAGAGTAAAGAGCAAACGGATTGCTTTGGCCGCTGTAGTGCAATGATCAGTCGATCCAACCAGTTCAGGCGCTACCTTGGGGTAGTTTTTGTTGTTCTCAGCCTGGTTGCGGGGCAAGCCCCAAATACAACACCTCTCCAAAAGAATCAGTTAGCTGCGCCTCCGCCGTGTTGTTCTTGTTATGCGTGAGTCGATTCGTCTTGTTTTTATTGTGTGGGTGGATCAGGTTTTTATTTTTCTTGTACTAAGCATATAGCAGAACCTGTGCCAACTTTTGCAAAGCCCCGTAAACACTGGGGTTTACGGCCTGTGTCCTTTGCAGGGGCGAAAAAAAGCCGGGGTTTCGTTACCGTAAACCCCGGCTTTTGTTACGTCTGGCAATGCACCGGTAACGTTTTTTGCTTCGCTCAGGGAACTGTTACCGGAAAAACGGTCACGTTTCGTTCGCAACACCCTTGCGGCGCGGAATGCCCAGGCGCTGGCGCCGTTCCCACAGGCATTTGCGGCTGACCCCCAGCTTGCGGGCCAGCTCTGTCTCGGTCATGTGGTCCTGATGTTCCAGGACGAAGTGCTGGAAGTAATCTTCCAGGGACAAATCTTCGCTCGGTTCGTGATTGGTGCCGTTGACGCTGTTGGTCAGTGGCGCCAGGCCGATGAATTCTTCGTCTTCGATCGGCGCCAGCTCGATATCGATGCCCAGATAGTCGGCGGTTATTTCTGCGCTCTCGCTGAGAATCACCGAACGCTCCACGGCGTTTTCGAGTTCGCGCACATTGCCCGGCCAGCTGTATTGGCGGATGGCCTGTTCGGCATCGGCGCCGAACTTCATATCCGGCCGGCCGGCCTTGACGCTTTGGCGGGTCAGGAATGCACGGGCGATTTCGAGTACATCGCTGCCGCGTTCACGCAGCGCCGGCAGCTTGAGGGCGATGACGTGCAGGCGGTAATAAAGGTCTTCACGGAATTCGCCGTTCTTGGCCAGGGTCTTGAGGTCGCGGTGGGTCGCGGCGATCAGGCGTACATCGACCTTTTGCGACTGCACCGAGCCGACGCGGCGAATTTCGCCTTCCTGCAATACGCGCAGCAGCCGCGCCTGGGCCTCAAGCGGCAGTTCGCCGATTTCGTCGAGAAACAGGGTGCCGCCGTCAGCCGCTTCGACCAGCCCCGCACGTCCGGCGCTGGCGCCGGTGAACGCGCCTTTTTCATGGCCGAACAATTCGGATTCGATCAGGCTTTCTGGAATGGCCGCGCAGTTGACCGAGATCATCGGTGCCTTGGCGCGGCGCGAAAGATTGTGCAGGGCGCGGGCGACCAGCTCTTTACCGGTCCCGGATTCACCCTGTACCAGCACGTTGGAGTCGGTGGGCGCGACCTTGCGAATCTTGCCGTACAGGTCCTGCATCGGCGGGCAGGAACCGATGATGCCGATTTCGCCATTGGCGTTGCCGGCAGCGGGCTTGTCGGCAGCGCCACTGGCCTTGCCGGTGCTGCTGCGTTCGCTGGCTGGCGGTTGCGCCTGACCCTGGGCGCTCTGGCGGTCGCGCAGGATACGGGCCACGGCCTGGAGCATTTCATCGTGGTCGAAGGGCTTGGCGATGTAGTCCACCGCGCCCATTTTCATCGAGTCGACCGCCGAGCGCAGGCTGGCGTAGCTGGTCATGATCAGCACCGGCTTGCCTTCACCGAGCCGGATCAGCTCGGTGCCTGGGGCGCCGGGCAGACGCAGGTCGCTGACGATCAGGTCGAACGAGGGGATGCTGAAGCGTTCCTGAGCCTCCTGCACCGAGCCGGCTTCGCTGACTTGATACTGGTTGCGTTCAAGCAGGCGGCGCAGGGCCGAGCGGATGATGGTTTCGTCTTCGACGATCAGAATATGCGGCATTGATTCAGTTCTCTCGACGGTCTCGGTTCACGGCGGACGTCGCGTCGACATTACGCGGTAAGGTCACCCTGATACGGGTGCCGCGTTGCCGTTCGGGATCGGCCGGGCTGTCGATGGTGATTTGTCCATAATGCTCTTCAACGATGGAATAGACCAGAGCGAGGCCCAGTCCGGTTCCTTCACCGGGGTCCTTGGTGGTGAAGAAAGGTTCGAACAATCGGTCCATGATTGCCTTGGAAATACCGCTGCCTTCATCTTCGACGATCAGGTCCACAGTATGTTCGGACGCCTCGCTCTTGACCCGCACGGCGCTGCCGGGTGTTGATGCATCGCGGGCGTTGGAGAGCAGGTTGATCAGTACCTGGGCCAGACGCTGCGGGTCGCCATCGACCCAGTGCGCGGGGTCGCACAGGTTGTAGAACTGCACCTCGAAATTGCGCCGGTTCAGGGCCAGCAGGCCGATGGCATCCTGCGCCACTTCGGCCAGGCACACCGGTTCGTCGCTGTGCTGGTGGGCGCCGGCATGGGCAAAGCTCATCAGCGATTGCACGATGCGCGACACACGCTTGGTCTGCTCGACGATCTGGCTGCTGATTTCTGCCAGCTCCGGGTCTTCTTCGCGTTCTTCGCGCAGGTTCTGCGCCAGGCAGGCGATGCCGGTGATCGGGTTGCCGATCTCGTGGGCCACGCCGGCGGCCAGACGGCCGATACTCGCCAGCCGTTCGGAATGCACCAGTTTGTCTTCGAGCATCTGCGTATCGGTCAGGTCTTCGACCAGCAGCACCAGGCCGCTGTTGCCTGGCGCGAGTGGCTCGTCGATGGCCGCCTTGTGCAGGTTGAGCCAGCGCGTCTGGCCGTCCAGTTGCAGTTTCTGTTTGTGCAGGTGCTCATCCGGCTCGCTGATGAAATCGCGCAGCAGGCTTTTCCACGGTTCGGCGATAGTGCTCAGCCGCGAGCCGATCACATGCTGGGCCGGAATCGCGGTCAGCTCTTCCATGGCGCGGTTCCACATCAGGATTTCCTGGTCCTTGGCCAGCGAGCACACGCCCATCGGCAGTTCTTGCAGTGTTTGCCGGTGATAGCGGCGCAGCGCATCGAGCTCGGCGGCCAGCCCGGTCAGGCGCGAGTGGTAGTCCTCAAGCCGGCTTTCGATGAAGTGAATGTCTTCGGTGACGTACTTTTCGTTGCCAGACTTGTAGGGCAGGAAGGTTTCGACCATGTCCTGGGCCACGCTGGGACCCATCAGGCCGGAAAGGTTGGCCTCTATGCGGTCGCGCAGGCGGCGCAATGCATAAGGGCGGCGTTCATCGAAGGCCAGGTAAAGATCACGCAGCGCTTGCTCGACTTCCTTCTGCGCGGCCTTGGCGCCCAGCGGTTTGGCCAGTTGCGTGGCGAACTCCTGAGGGGAGGCGGCAAACAGTTCGCGACGTTGCGGGCGACGCACGTTGTCCACCGCGCAGGCTTCGGCGGCGCTGACTTCTTCGGGGCTGGCGTTGGTGAACAGCGACACCAGGGTAAACAGCAGCACGTTGGCGGCCAGCGAGGCGATGGCTGCCATGTGCCAACTGGTGTCGTCCAGCACATAGATCATGTTCAGCATCGGAATATAGAAGCCTTCCATGTTACCGAGCAGCGGTAACAGCATGCTGAAGACCCACACCGTGATGCCGGCCAGAATCCCGGCGATAAAGCCGCGGCGGTTGGCGGTCGGCCAGTACAGCACCGACAGCACGCCCGGCAGAAATTGCAGGGTGGCGACAAAGGCGACGATGCCCATGTTGGCCAGGTCTTGCTGGGCGCCGAGCATCAGGTAGAAGCAGTAGCCGGCGGCAATGATGGCGATGATCAGGCCGCGGCGGGTCCATTTCAGCCAGCGGTAGATATTGCCTTCGGCCGGCGGCTGGTACAGCGGCAGCACCAGGTGGTTGAGGGCCATGCCCGACAGCGCCAGGGTGGTGACGATAATCAGGCCGCTGGCCGCCGACAGTCCGCCGACGTACGCCAGCAGCGCCAGCGATTTGCTCTGCACCGCCATGCCGATGCCCAGCGTGAAGTATTCCGGGCTGGTGCGCGCGCCCAGCTTGAGGCCGGCCCACAGAATCAGCGGCACCGCCAGGCTGAGCAGCAGCAGGTACAGCGGCAGGCCCCAACTGGCGCTGACCAGCGAGCGCGGGTTGAGGTTTTCGGTGAAGGTCATGTGGTACATGTGCGGCATCACGATGGCCGAGGCGAAGAACACCAGCAGCAGCGTGCGCCACGGGCCCTCTTGCAGCGGCGTATGCAGCGAGGCGAGGGCGGTCTGGTTTTGCAGCAGCCAGATTTCCAGCTGCGACGGTCCGCCAAATACCGTGTACAGGGCATAGATACCCAGGCCGCCGAGGGCGATCAGCTTGATGATCGACTCGAACGCAATGGCGAACACCAGGCCCTGGTGTTTTTCGCGGGTGGCGATGTGGCGTGAGCCGAAGAAGATCGTGAACAGGCTGATCAGCGCACAGAAGGCGATCGCGACCCGGTTGCGCACCGGCTCGCCGGTCAGGATGCCGATCGAGTCGGCCACCGCCTGGATTTGCAGGGCCAGCAACGGCAAGACGCCGATCAGCATGAAGATGGTGGTCAGTGCGCCGGCCCAGGTGCTGCGAAAGCGAAACGCGAACAGGTCGGCCAGCGACGACAGCTGGTAGGTGCGGGTGATCTTGAGGATCGGGTAAAGCAGCACCGGCGCCAGCAGAAAGGCGCCCGAAACCCCCAGATAACTGGACAGAAACCCGTAGCCGTATTGATAAGCCAGGCCGATGGTGCCGTAGAACGCCCAGGAACTGGCATAAACGCCCAGCGACAGGGTGTAGGTCAGCGGATGACGAATGATCCAGCGCGGGATCAGGCCGCGTTCGCTGATCCAGGCCACGCTGAACAGCACCAGCAGGTAGCCGGCGCTGACCAGCAGCATATAGGTGAGGCTAAAGCTCATCGGCATCTCGCTGGCTTTGCAGAATGAACGTCACCACGATAAGGATCAGCCACAACATATAGGGGCGGTACCAGGCGCCTGTTGCATCGATCCACCAATCCATGATTGCCGGCGAGAACAGGTAGATGCCGACCACCAGGAGCAGGACCAGCCGATAGATATACATGCTGCCTCCGGTTGTGCCGCAGTGCGTTGGATGACCTGCCCTGTTGTGGGGCGGGTGAGGTGCGGCATGTTAACCAATGCCCGGCAACCTGCAAGCGACGTTTTATCCAGTGTGCGGCAACCGCTCTGGATCAGTCTATTGCAGCCGGTCCAGTTCGGCATCCGGGATGGCGGGCACCTTGGGAATCAGATCGCTGTTCCATTGGCGGGTCGCCTGGGCCAGCAGTTCTTGTGGCGTTGCATGACCCAGGTGCGCATCGAGCGGTTGCCCCAGTGCGCGCAAGGCCCGCAACAGTAACGGCGTGGCCTGGTCGGCGGGCAGTGGCGGCGAACGGTAGGATTTGCCGAGTTTGTGGCCGTCCGGCTGGGTGATCAGCGGTACGTGCAGGTAGCGCGGTTGGGGCACGCCGAGCAGTTCCTGCAAATACAGTTGCCGTGGCGTGGAGTCCAGCAGGTCGGCGCCGCGCACGATGTCGGTAACGCCTTGCCAGGCATCGTCGATGACCACGGCCAATTGATAGGCATACAGCCCGTCGCGACGACGAATGACAAAGTCACCGGCTTCGCGCCCCAGGTGCTGACGCACCAGGCCCTGAACCCGGTCGGTAAAGTGATATTCGACTTCCGGCACGCGCAGGCGAATGGCGCCCTCTTGCGGGGCGTGTCCCAGGTTGCGACACAGGCCCGGATAAATACCGTTGAACGGCTCCAGTTGTTTGCGCGAACAGGTACAGGTGTAAGCCAGGCCATGGCTGAACCAGCGCTGGATCACCTGAGCATAGGCTTCATGGCGATCGCTTTGGCGAACGCAGGTGCCGTCCCATTCAAAGCCATAGGTTTCCAGGGTCTGCAGAATCGCTGCCTGGGCGCCGGCGACTTCGCGCGGCGGGTCCAGGTCTTCCATGCGCATCAGCCACAGGCCGCCTGCCGCACGGGCATCCAGATAAGAGGCCAGCGCTGCGACCAGTGAGCCGAAATGCAGGTAGCCGCTGGGCGTTGGCGCAAAGCGCCCGATATAGGAAGGGGTTTTCATGAGGGCGATGTTACTGGCTGGCCAATAGACGGAAAACAAAAAAGACGCCGAAGCGTCTTTTACGTCAACCCGGCAAAGTTACTTGCCGACTTGTTTTTCCTTGATCTCTGCAAGGGTCTTGCAGTCAATGCACAGGTCGGCCGTCGGGCGGGCTTCGAGGCGGCGGATGCCGATCTCTACACCGCAGGACTCACACCAGCCATATTCTTCGTCGATGATCAATTGCAGCGTCTTGTCGATCTTTTTGATCAACTTGCGCTCACGGTCGCGGGCGCGAAGTTCAAGGCTGAACTCTTCTTCCTGGCTGGCGCGATCGGCGGGGTCTGGAAAGTTGGCCGCTTCATCCTTCATGTGGTCGACCGTACGGTCGACCTCCACCATCAAGTCCTGTTTCCACTTGTTCAGGATCTTGGTGAAGTGTGCGCGCATGGGTTCGCCCATGTACTCTTCACCCGGTGTCGCCTTGTAGGGTTCGAGGCCGCTGATTAGATTTTGTTGCTTATCTGGGGTGGGCATGTATGGACCGCCTCTCACTCTTTTCTAATCTATTGCGCAGGATGTTCCATCACCGACACCCGTCGGCCCTGCAGGTGCAAGCCGGCGAACTTACCAGATCAAATCGGAGTCCGCCACTCCCGGTTGTCGAGCATGACGCCTGCTGTGAACGGTCCGTTGAAAGTCCACCTGCCATAGATGAACTCTAGTCATTGCAGGACGTCGTAGTTTGTTTTTTGTTGTTTAATTCAGCTCTTTTCATCGCCTCTCCCCAGGAAGGAAAATCATGGTCCAGCCTTACAGTGAGCGCAGCCGCGCCATCGAACCCTTTCATGTCATGGCGCTGCTGGCGCGGGCCAATGAATTGCAGGCGGCGGGCCACGATGTGATTCATCTGGAAATCGGCGAGCCGGACTTCAGTACCGCACAACCGATCATCGAGGCCGGGCAAGCCGCGCTGGCGTCAGGCAAGACCCGCTACACCGCCGCTCGAGGCCTGCCGGAGCTGCGTCAGGCAATCGCCGGTTTCTATGCTACTCGTCACGGCCTGGACATCGACCCGCAGCGCATTCTGGTGACGCCCGGCGGTTCCGGCGCCTTGCTGCTGGCCAGCAGCCTGCTGGTCGATCCGGGCAAGCACTGGCTGCTGGCCGACCCTGGCTACCCGTGCAACCGGCACTTCTTGCGCCTGGTCGAAGGTGCCGCGCAACTGGTGCCGGTGGGTCTCGAAGAGCGTTATCAACTGACGCCGCAACTGGTCGACCGCCACTGGAATCAGGACAGCGTCGGCGCCCTGGTGGCCTCGCCGGCCAACCCGACCGGCACGCTGCTCAGCCGCGACGAGCTTCAGGGTTTGTCGACCGCGCTCAAGGCGCACAACGGGCATCTGGTGGTGGACGAGATTTACCACGGCCTGACCTACGGCGTGGATGCCAGCAGTGTGCTGGAAGTCGACGATGAAGCCTTCGTTCTTAATAGTTTTTCCAAATATTTCGGCATGACCGGTTGGCGCCTGGGTTGGCTGGTAGCGCCGCCAGCGGCCGTCGGTGAGCTGGAAAAGCTTGCGCAAAATCTTTACATCAGTGCGTCCAGCGTGGCGCAGTACGCCGCGCTGGCCTGTTTCGAGCCGCGCACGCTGGACATTCTCGAAGAGCGCCGCGAAGCATTCGGGCAGCGCCGCGACTATCTGTTGCCCGCGCTGCGCGAGTTGGGCTTCGGCATCGCCGTAGAGCCTGAAGGCGCGTTCTATCTGTATGCCGATATCAGCGCGTTCGGCGACGATGCCTTCGCGTTCTGCCGACATTTCCTTGAAGAACAGCACGTCGCCTTTACCCCGGGCCTGGACTTTGGCCGCCACAAGGCCGGCCATCATGTGCGCTTCTCTTATACCCAGAGCCTGCCGCGCCTGGAGCAGGCGGTCGAGCGGATTGCCCGTGGTCTGCGGAGCTGGCAAGGCTGATGCGCTTTTCTCCTGCCCTCGAAACCGGTCGTCTGTTGCAGCGTTACAAGCGCTTTCTGGCCGATATCGAAACCGACAGCGGCGAACGGTTGACCATTCATTGCCCCAATACCGGCTCGATGCTCAATTGCATGATGCCCGGCGGGCGAGTGTGGTTCAGCCGCTCCAACGACCCCAAACGCAAATTACCCGGCACCTGGGAAATCAGCGAAACCCCGCAAGGGCGGCTGGCCTGTATCAATACCGGGCGAGCCAATACGCTGGTCGAAGAGGCGCTGCAAGCGGGCGTGATCAGCGAACTCAATGGCTTTACCGCGCTCAAGCGTGAAGTGCCTTATGGCGTGGAAAAAAGCCGGGTGGATTTTCGCCTGCAATACCCTGAAGGCGATCTGTATCTGGAGGTCAAGAGTGTCACGCTGGGCTTCGATGACTCTGCGGTAGCGGCCTTCCCGGATGCGGTGACTCAGCGCGGCGCCCGGCACCTGCGCGAGCTGGCGGCCCTGGCGCGTGACGGAGTGCGGGCAGCCTTGCTGTATTGCGTGAACCTGTCAGGCATCGAGGCGGTGCGCCCGGCCGAAGAAATCGACCCGGCGTATGCGGCCGCCTTGCGCGACGCGAGGGCGGCGGGCGTGCAGATTCTGGCGTATGGCGTGGACATCAACGCTGAAGAGGTGCGTATCGTGCGG
Organism: Pseudomonas sp. HP_08; assembly: GCF_055284095.1. Classification (NCBI taxonomy): domain Bacteria; kingdom Pseudomonadati; phylum Pseudomonadota; class Gammaproteobacteria; order Pseudomonadales; family Pseudomonadaceae; genus Pseudomonas; species Pseudomonas sp. HP_08. The sequence continues at coordinate 28,552 of NZ_JBTOQC010000024.1, forward strand.
CGTTTGAGGGTGCAAGAGCTTACGCGCTAGAGGTTGTGGTTCATGGCGCTTGACCATCAAATGAAAACAATTATCAAATGTCAGGGCTTCGCAGCCTGATAGCCAGTGGCTGCACCGATTCTCCCCGAAAGGAATTCCTGCATGCCTCTGCGTTCTTTGCTGCTCGCCCTGTGCGCCAGTGTATTGATCAGCCCCATGAGCCAGGCCGACGAGCCGCCCAAGCGTCTGGTCAGTGCCGGTGGCGCCCTGAGCGAGTGGATCGTCGCCCTGGGCGCGCAACCCTCTCTGGTCGGGGTCGACACCACCAGCCAGAACCCCGAGTCGCTCAAGTCGCTGCCGCGTATCGGCTACCAGCGTCAGCTCTCGGCCGAGGGTATTCTCAGTTTGCGTCCCGATGCCTTGGCGGGCACCGAAGAAATGGGCCCGCCGGCGGTCCTGGAGCAACTGCGTGCTGCTGGCGTGCGGGTCGAAGTGCTATCGGCAAAGGCGGATCTTGCCGATCTGCAAGACAACCTGCAGCGCCTGGGCAAACTGCTCGGCGCGCCCGATCAGGCCGAGCGCCTGAACGCTGCGTTTCGACAGCAACTGGATACCCAGCAACAGTGGGTCGCTCAAGCCCGTACCCAGCAAGCGATTCCCAATGTTCTGCTGCTGGTCGGCCAGGGCGGCGGCAAGCCCATGGTGGCCGGCAAGGGCACGGCCGGCGACTGGCTGATCACCCGCGCCGGCGGGCGTAATCTGGCGACCCATGAAGGCTACAAGGTGTTTTCGACCGAGGTCATGGCAGCGCTCGACCCGCAGGTGCTGATCGTGGCCGACCGGACCTTGCGCGGCGAGGCGGCGCGTGAGGCGCTGATCAAGGAAAATCCGCTGCTGGCGGCGACGACGGCGGTGCGCAATAACCGGTTGTTCGAGCTTGATCCAACCCTGCTGGTCGGCGGTCTGGGCCCGCGTTTGCCTGCGCAATTGCAGCGCGTGTCTGAAATTATGTATCCCGGCGTTCATCCTCTTCCATGAGGAGCGGGCTGCCACCGCGGGCGTTGTTTGCGCTGTTGATCGGCCTGTGCCTGATCGCGACCTGGCTGTCGCTGGCGCTGGGGCCGGTCAGCTTGCCGCTGGGCGATGTGCTGCGCGCGCTGAGCGGCTGGGCCATGCCGGGAGAGACGGGGCAGGCTGAGCTGATCATCGGCCAGATCCGCTTGCCGCGCACCTTGCTCGGCCTGGCGGTGGGCGCGGTATTGGCGTTGTGCGGTGTCGCGATGCAGGGATTGTTTCGCAATCCATTGGCAGACCCAGGCTTGATTGGCGTCTCCAGTGGCGCGGCGTTGGGGGCGGCGCTGGCCATTGTGGGCGGCTCGTTATGGGGCCACGTGCCAGCGGTGATTGCGCCTTATCTACTGTCGATCTGCGCGGTGCTGGGCGGTCTGCTGGTGACGGCGATCGTTTACCGGCTGGGCCGGCGCAATGGCCAGACCAGCGTGGCGACCATGCTGCTGGCAGGCATTGCCCTGACGGCGCTGTCGGCGTCGGTCATTGGTCTGCTGACCTATCTGGCAGACGACGCCACCTTGCGCACCCTGACGTTCTGGAACCTGGGCAGCCTGAATGGCGCCAGCTATGCGCGGCTCTGGCCGTTGCTGCCGGTGTGCGCGGCAATCATTTTCTGGTTGCCGCGTCGGGCCAGAGCGCTCAATGCGCTGTTGCTCGGTGAGTCCGAAGCGCGCCATCTGGGCGTGGACGTTCAGTCGCTCAAGCGTGAACTGATGTTCTGCACCGCGCTTGGCGTCGGCGCGGCGGTGGCGGCGGCCGGACTGATCGGGTTTGTCGGGCTGATTGTGCCGCACCTGATCCGTCTGCTCAGCGGCCCGGACCATCGCGTACTGTTGCCGGCCTCGGCGCTGGCGGGTGCGACCCTGTTGTTGTGCGCTGATCTGTTCGCACGCATGGTGCTGGCGCCGGCCGAGTTGCCGATCGGGATTGTCACCGCCTTGCTGGGCGGCCCGTTCTTTTTGTATCTGTTGGTGCGAGGAGCACGTTGATGCTGCGGGCGCAAAATCTTCATGTGCTGCGCAGTGGCCGCAGTGTGCTGGCCGGGATCGACTTGCAGGTACAGCCCGGCCAGGTGCTGGGTGTGCTGGGCCCCAACGGGGCGGGCAAGAGCACGTTGTTTGGCGCGCTGAGCGGTGAACTCAAGCTGTCGCAGGGTGAAGTCTGGCTGGCCGACAAGCCGCTGGCGCAATGGCAGGGCCGCGAGCGTGCCCGGCGGCTGGCAGTGTTGCCGCAGCAGTCGACCCTGGACTTTGCCTTTCGGGTCGATGAGGTGGTCGGCATGGGCCGGTTGCCCCATGCCACCGGGCATGAGCACGATGCGCAGGTGGTGCGTGAAGCGTTGCAGGCCGGCGATGCCCTGCACCTGGCCGAGCGCGCGTATACGGCGCTGTCGGGCGGCGAGCGCCAGCGCGTGCATCTGGCGCGGGTGCTGGCGCAACTCTGGCCGGGCGGCAGCGATTGCACGCTGTTGCTCGATGAGCCGACGTCGATGCTCGATCCCTTGCATCAGCAGACGATTCTGCAAGCTGTGCGGGGTTTTGCCGGGCGCGGGGCGGCGGTCATGGTCATTCTTCACGACCTGAACCTGGCGGCGCGTTACTGTGATCGGCTGCTGTTACTGCATGAGGGGCGGGTTCATGTGGCGGGCACAGCGGCTGAGGTGCTGCAACCTGCCGCACTCAAGATCGTGTTCGGGCTGGAGGTGCTGGTGCAGCCGCATCCGGAATCGGGCCACCCGCTGGTGATTGCGCGTTAACGGTCCTTCGGATGTTTCCTGAGTGTTTGTAGCCTGATTCCCATACTCCGGTCCGCCTGATTCTGACGGCCATGGCTGGTCTATTGTCGTGCTCGACTGATTTTCGCAGTGGAGTGCACATGCAATGAGCGTCGATGACGAGCAACTGGCGCATCAGGCAATAAGCCTGCTGGAACTGCTGGCCTTTAACCAGGAAGACACCGAACAACGCATTGTCAGCCTTTGCCGCAGCGCCCTGACCCCGGTCGGGCCGGTGGCGGGTGTTTGTGTCTACCCGCACTTCGTGTGCCTGGCGCGGGCGACTCTCGACCGTTTGCAGGCGCGGCAGGTGCGGGTGATCGGGCTGGTCAATTTTCCTTCGGGGCGGGCCAATGTCGAACAGGCGGTGCAGGAAACCCGCGCGGTGTTGTTGTCGGGCGCCGATGAGGTAGAGGTGGTGTATCCGTTCAGGGCGCTGTTGTCCGGTAACACAGGTATTGGCCCTGAACTGGTCGCGGCCTGCAAAGCCGAATGCACCAGCCGGGCGCCACTCACCATCACCCTGGAAACCGGCGACTTGCGCGACCCGCAACTGATTCGCATCGCTTCGCGTGCGGCGATTGCGGCGGGGGCCGATTTCATCAAGACCTGTACCGGCCGGCTGGTGGCACCGGCCACACCGCAGGCGGCGCGGATCATGCTGGAGTCGATTGCCGAGATCGGCGGGCAGGTTGGGTTCAAGGTGGCCGGCGGTTTACGCACGGTGGTCGATGCCCAGGCGTTTCTGGCGCTGGCCAGGCAGCGTTTCGGAGCGCAGTGGATTTCGCCGCAGCGCGTCCGTCTTGGCGCTTCGAGCTTGTTGGGCGATTCGTTGGCGCGCTTGGGATTGCTTGAGGGTAATGACTTTTGAGCAGGCAAAAAAAGACCCGGCAAAGAGCCGGGTCAAAAACCGTGATTAGCCTGATGAGGAGATAATCTGAGAGTCCGAACCAAGGTCTTTCAGGTTACCGACCAGTCTCGCGACCAGTTGTGATAATCATAACGATTCTCATTTCTAAGTCAACAGTTCTTTTTGAAGCGTTTTTCAGCAGTGCTTTCAGCGGGTGCGGTAGCGCAGCCGCGTACCGAAATTCACCGACATCAGAATCTCGTCCGCACTCAGCTCCGGCGGAAAGTACGCACCGGATATCTGCGCATGGGCGATGCTTGCGCCTTCGAGCGGGTTGTCGCGCAGGTCCAGACCGCGCAGGTCTGCCGAGCGAAAGTAGGCATCGGTGAAGTCGATACCGGTGGTGTCCAGATTGCGCAGGTCCAGGCCACGGAAGTCACCGCCGCGCATGTCGAGGGTGCCTTTGGACGGCCTTTCCTGGTTGAAGCCTTCGATATCATCCTTGCGCAGCAACACATAAAGCGGTGAGTCGATTTGCTTGGGCTGGCTCATGGTGATTCTCGGGGCTGTTGGATTTATGGCGCCATTATATCGCCACTATTGCGAGGCCGTGAAGCGTCACCCGCTTAACGGCCTCGCGATTTTCAGAGTCCCGGCAGGCGCTGGTGCAGGTTCTCGATCAGCGTGTCCAGATCGCTGCTCAGATCGGTGCGGATAGCCTTGCTCAGCAGGGTTTCTTCAGCGCTCAGCGGCTCGCGGCTGGCTTGCTGGGCGAGTACCACTTCAAGCGTGGCTTCGGACGGATCGTTGTTCTCGGTCTGGCGCTGTTGCAGCCAGCCTTCAATCACGGCCTGCGGTGCTTCGCAGTCCAGAATCAGGAACGGAACGCCATAGGCCTGCGCAACGCGGGCGGCAGCCTGACGCTGTGCATGCTTGAGGTAAGTGGCGTCGAGCACGACCGAGAAGCCGGCACGCAACACCACACCAGCCAGTTCGTGCAGGCGGGCATAGGTTGCTTCATGAGCTTCGGCGCCATAGCGCTCTGCACTGTCGCTGTCGGTGAACAGACGCTTGCGTTCAACGTCCGAGCGCAGGCGAATGGCACCCAGCGACTGCACCAGGCGTTGAGCAACCTGGCTCTTGCCCACTGCCGACACGCCATGCGTAATGGCCAGGAAAGGCGAGGGGATGGCGCTGTAGCTTTCGGCCAGGTTGGCGTAGTTGCGGTACTGGCGCAGCGCGGCGGCGCGTTGCACACCATCGGCCTCGGCGGGCAGGCTGAACAGGGCGATCTTGGCCCGCACCACCGCGCGATAGGCCTTGTAGAAGTTGAACAGTTCCAGGCCCTGATAATCGCCGGTCAGCTCCAGGTACTGGCTGATCAGGCGTCGCGACAGGGTCTTGAGGCCGCGGTCTTCAAGGTCCATGGCCAGAAAGCCGATGTCGGCATACACATCGGTCATGCGGAAGGGTTCGTTGAATTCGATGCAGTCGAACAACACCACCTTGCCATCGATCAGTGCAGCATTGCCCAAGTGAATATCGCCATGGCACTCGCGAATAAATCCCTCGGCCTTGCGTTGAACCAACAGCGGCTTGAGCCGCTCAAAGCTCGACTCTGCCCAGGCCTTGAGAGCTTCAAGCTGTTGCAGGTCGGACTTCTCGCTAAGGAAAGGACGAATCTGTTCAAAGTTTTGCGTGACCGGCGCCATGACGCTGTCAGGCGAGCCCAGCTCGTTTTCGGCGCCGACTTTCGGGGCCGAAAGGTGGAAGTGGGCGATCTGGCTGGCCAGCTCGTCGATATGGCCTATGGTCAATTCACCATTGGCTTGCAGGGTGCTGAGCAGTCCGCTTTGCGGGAACTGGCGCATTTTCAGGGCATATTCGATCGGTTCGCCGTCGCCGCCCAGTTGTGGCGCCTCGACCGAGCCGGTCAGCGCAATGACTTCCAGGTACAGGCCTTCGGTGAGGCGCTGGTTCAGGCGTAACTCTTCGTTACAGAAGTGCTTGCGAGCCGACAGTGTGGTGAAGTCCAGAAAACCGAAATTCATCGGTTTCTTGATCTTGTAAACATAGGGGCCTGTGAGCAGTACCCACGAAATGTGTGTTTCGATGACCTGAAAACCCTCTACCGGATGAGGGAAAAGGCCAGGGTTTTGCAGGGCTGCGATCAGTGACTGGCTCACGGTCGATCCTTGATGAATGATATGAAAATAAATGGCTCAGGCCGGCCATTATGGCTGCTCGGCGTAATGCTGCAAACCGCTCGCCTGAGCGTCTGTCGATCCTGAGGGGCTGTTGAGATTCAAGCGCGAGACGCGTTGCTGGGCCAAATTTCGCCAGGTTAGGCGGAGGACGCAGAAAATGGTTACTCCCTTTTCAAGTCCTCCAACACAGCCTGGCGAAATTTGGCACGCAACCCGAAGGGCCGGGCCCGTTTTGCCGCGATACTGCGTTACTCGCCGCTCATTTGGAATGACCAAACCTTGCGGCTCGCGCCTTGCCTCGCGGCAAAACGGGCGCCGGCGCGACCGCGCTTGAACCTCAACAGACCCTCCTAAACTGCGTATAATCCGCGCCCATGACTCGATCCCGTAGTTCCCGTACCCCCAAGAAGCCCTCTTCCGGCCGTCTGCGCACCTGGCTGGGCTGGGCACTCAAGCTCAGCATCGTCGGTGTGGTGATCATCGCCGGCTTTGCCATTTACCTCGATGCGCAGGTCCAGGAAAAGTTTTCCGGCAAGCGCTGGATGATTCCGGCCAAGGTCTATGCCAGGCCTCTGGAGTTGTTCGTTGGCCAGAAACTCAGTCGCGACGATTTTTTGATCGAACTCGATGCCCTGGGTTATCGCCGTGAAAGCGTGGCCAACGGGCCGGGCGCTGCCGCTGTGAATGGCAACACGGTCGACTTGAACACCCGCGGCTTTCAGTTTTATGAAGGCACCGACCCCGCACAGCAGATCCGCGTGCGCTTCTCGGGTGATTTCGTTGCCGACCTGTCTTCGGCCAATGGTGCCAAGCTGGCCGTAGCGCGGCTGGAGCCGCTGCTGGTCGGCGGCTTGTACCCGAAGAATCTTGAAGACCGGATCCTGATCAAGCTCGATCAGGCGCCGCCATATTTGCTCGACACGCTGATTGCGGTAGAAGACCGCGACTTTTATAGCCACTTCGGTGTTTCGCCCAAATCGATTGCCCGGGCTATCTGGGTCAATGCCTCGTCCGGAAAAATGCGTCAGGGCGGCAGTACCCTGACCCAGCAGTTGGTGAAAAACTTCTTCCTGACCCCTGAACGCAGCCTGTCGCGCAAGCTGACCGAGGCCATGATGTCGCTGCTGCTGGAGCTGCATTACAGCAAGCAGGAAATTCTCGAGGCTTACCTGAACGAAGTGTTCGTCGGGCAGGACGGGCAGCGTGCGGTGCATGGCTTCGGTCTGGCCAGCCAGTATTTCTTCAGCCAGCCGTTGTCGGAACTCAAGCTGCATCAGGTGGCGTTGCTGGTCGGTCTGGTCAATGGGCCGTCTTACTACAACCCGCGCCGCAACCCGGAGCGCGCGCTGGAGCGGCGTAACCTGGTGCTCGACCTGCTGGCACAACAAGGCGTGGCGCCGGCCGATGTGGTCGAGGCCGCGAAGAAAATGCCGCTCGGTGTCACGCGCACCGGCAGCCTGGCCGACAGCTCGTTCCCGGCGTTCATGGACCTGGTCAAGCGTCAGTTGCGCGACGACTATCGCGATGAAGACTTGACCGAGGAAGGGCTGCGTATCTTCACCAGTTTCGACCCGATCCTGCAGATGAAATCCCAGGCAGCCATGGACGAAACGTTCAAGCGTCTGGCGGGGCGCAAGGGCTCTGATGAGGTCGAAGCCGCGATGGTGGTGACCAACCCGGAAACCGGTGAGGTCCAGGCACTGCTCGGCAGCCGCAAGGCCGGTTTTGCAGGTTTCAACCGTGCCATCGATGCAGTGCGCCCGATCGGCTCGCTGGTCAAGCCGGCGATCTACCTGACCGCACTGGAGCAGCCGCAGAAGTACACGCTGACCAGTTGGGTGGCCGATGAGCCGTTCCAGGTCAAGGGCGCCGACGGGCAAATCTGGAAACCGCAGAATTACGATCGCAAGGCGCACGGCAATATCTTCCTGTATCAGGGCCTGGCGCACTCCTACAACCTGTCGACCGCCAAACTGGGGCTTGAACTGGGCGTGCCGACTGTGTTCAAGACCCTGAACAAGCTGGGCGTGACCCGCGAATGGCCGGCGTACCCGTCGATGCTGCTGGGCGCTGGCGGGCTGAGTCCCGTTGAAGTGGCAACCATGTATCAGACTATTGCCAGCGGTGGTTTCAATACGCCGATGCGCGGTATTCGCAGTGTGCTGACCGCTGAAGGCGAGCCGCTCAAGCGTTATCCGTTCCAGATTCAGCAGCGCTTCGATCCGGGCGCGATCTATCTGGTGCAGAACGCCATGCAGCGTGTCATGCGCGAAGGCACGGGCCAGTCGGTCTATAACGTATTGCCTAAAACGCTGAATCTGGCGGGCAAGACCGGCACCAGTAACGACTCGCGTGACAGCTGGTTTGCAGGCTTCAGCCAGGACGTGCTGGCGGTGGTGTGGATGGGCCGCGACGATAACGGGCAGACCCCGTTTACCGGTGCCAGTGGTGCGTTGCAGGTCTGGACCAGCTTCATGCGCAAGGCCGAGCCGTTGCCGCTGGACATGGCCATGCCGGACAACGTGGTGCAGGCCTGGGTCGATGCCGGCACCGGACAAGGCTCCGATGCCAGTTGCCCGAATGCTGTCCAGATGCCGTATATTCGCGGCAGTGAACCGGTGCCGGGTGCAACCTGTGGTAGCCCCGCCGCTGATGAGCCGGTCATGGACTGGATCAAGGGCTGGTTGAATTAAGTGAAGAGGGTTTGATGTGAATAAGTGGTGGATTCCAGCTGTAACCGCCCTGGCTGTGCTCAGCGGGTGCGCCAGTGTGCAGCAAGGCTCGATCCCGGTCGTGGACTCGGGCTCCAGGGTGTCCAGCAGCGAGCGCGTGAGCGCGCCGCGCAATACGGGCTATCGCGCCAATACGGCACCTGTGCAGCAACCGCAGGCTGTTCCCGCCGATTCCGGGGTGACGGTCATGGTGCCCGGCGGCAGTGGCAGTATCCAGACCTACTCGGCACCGGCGGCGCAAGCGCCTTTCAGTGTCGATTCGGCACCGATCAATACAGCGCCCGCGTATCAGCCTCCGGTTGACACCGCGCCGCTGAACACCAGCAGCTACAGCCTGCCTTCGGCACCGACCGGGATTCCATCCAATGCCAATCGCGGTGCCTTGTCGGCTGACGAACAGCTCGATGGTCCGGTGCTGGCGTTGCTGACCACGGCGCAGCAACAGCAAAGCGGTGGCGACCTCAATGGCGCGTCGTCGAGCCTGGAGCGCGCCCAGCGCGTGGCGCCACGTGAGCCGCAGGTGCTTTACCGTCTGGCCCAGGTGCGTCTGGCCCAGGGTGATGCGGCCCAGGCCGAGCAACTGTCGCGCCGTGCCCTGACTTACGCCAATGGCCGTCCGAGCTTGCAGGCCAGCCTTTGGGAAATCATCGCGCAGTCTCGCGAGAAGCAGGGCGATGCTGCCGGCGCTGCGCAGGCACGCCAGAAAGCCCGGGTTAACCTGTAATGGATGCGCGTCTACCTGCGCTGGCTGACCACCTGTTGTTGATCGAGCGAGAGTTGCGTGGGCTGGGATGGTGGGAAAGCGCCGCCCCCGACGCCAAGGCGCTGGCCAGCCAGGAACCGTTCAGTGTCGACACCCTGTCTTTCGAGCAGTGGCTGCAGTGGATCTTTCTGCCGAAGATGAAGGCCATCCTTGAGCAGGATCTGCCGTTGCCACGGGTTTCCGGGATTCGGGAAATGGCCGAGATGGTTTATGTCGATCGTCCCGAGCAGGCACGCAACCTGCTGAGCCTGCTGGAGCAGTTCGATCAGTTGATCGGTAAGGCAGGCTGAGCCGGCGAGACCTCCGCGGGGCAGGAGGTCTCAGTTGCAATAATCGGCAATCGCTTTTTGGCTTTCTGCGATTTTCGCCTGACGCTCCTCCTCGTTCAGGCGTTTGAAGCCACCTTCAGCGGGCACCCGTACGCGCGGGTTGTTCTTCAGTTGGGCGAGGTTGGTGCGCATGACTTCGCACATGGCATTGCGCTTCGCTTGCGCGTCGCTGACTTCCTGCTTGACCTTGTTGTCGATGGCCCGCTGACGCGCATCGGGCTCCGGTGCCGGCTGGGTGGCGACAGAGCCTGACAGCGGTGGTTTCTGGATGTCTACGGGCGCGATCTGCTGGCCGGCCGGTGGCGTGGCATCGAAATGCGTCACCCCTTGAGCGTCGACCCACTTGTAGATTTGCGCGGCCTGGGCGCTGAGGCCCATCGCCATCGACAAGGTGAGCGAAAGGATCATCCTGCGCATGTGGCTTCCTTGAAATAACAGTGCTGGGCGAAAGCTATCACATCGCTGTTTGATCGTCCGGGTGGCGACAGGGCAATCGCGAAACATGCAAGAAAGCTTACGGATTGCTTGACTTGAGAGGGACGAATCACAACAATTCAAAGTTCGCTGTAGGGGGACTGCCAGAAGCAGACCGTCTCGGTAGATCATGAGGCGCACATCCGCGTCGACCTGTAACACCCGCAACGCGTTACCTCGCGCTGGGTGGGACCGTTCCGCAACACTCAGGAACATCCCAATACTTGCTCAGTCAGTGCTGACGTAGTCGGCGACCACCGTCGCTCATGCTCTGCTTGGCAGTAAACCTATTAAGACCCGTCCACCCATGGACGGTATTCTGGCGTTTTAGAGGTGAACAACGTGGAGCTTTTATCTGGCGCTGAAATGGTCGTCCGCTTCCTGCGTGACGAAGGCGTTAAGCATATTTATGGATACCCTGGTGGCGCGCTCCTGCATGTTTACGATGCGTTGTTCCAGGAGCCGGCGGTCAGCCATATTCTGGTCCGTCACGAGCAGGCTGCCACGCACATGGCCGATGGCTATGCACGTGCAACCGGCAAGGCCGGCGTAGTCCTGGTAACGTCAGGCCCTGGCGCGACCAACGCAATCACCGGTATTGCCACTGCCTACATGGACTCGATCCCGATGGTGGTCATTTCCGGTCAGGTGCCTAGCACGCTGGTCGGCACCGATGCCTTCCAGGAAACCGACATGATCGGTATCTCCCGGCCGATCGTGAAGCACAGCTTCATGATCAAGCACCCGAGCGAGATTCCTGAAGTCCTGAAAAAGGCCTTCTATCTGGCACAGTCCGGCCGTCCGGGCCCTGTGGTCGTCGACCTGCCAAAGGACATGACCAACCCGGCCGAGAAGTTCGAATACGTTTACCCTAAAAAGGTCAAGCTGCGCTCCTACAGCCCGGCGGTTCGTGGTCATTCGGGCCAGATCCGCAAGGCCGTCGAAATGCTGCTGGCCGCCAAGCGTCCGGTGATCTACGCCGGCGGTGGCGTGGTCATAGGCAACGGTTCTGCACCTCTGACCGAGCTGGCGCAGTTGCTCAATGCCCCGGTTACCAACACACTGATGGGCCTGGGCTGCTATCCGGGCACTGACCGTCAGTTCGTCGGCATGCTGGGCATGCACGGCAGCTACACTGCAAACGTCGTGATGCACCACACCGATGTGATCCTGGCCGTCGGCGCACGTTTCGATGACCGGGTCATCAACGGTGCCGCCAAGTTCTGCCCGAATGCCAAGATCATCCACATCGACATCGACCCTGCATCGATTTCCAAGACCATCAAGGCCGACGTGCCGATCGTGGGCCCTGTTGAAAGCGTGCTGACCGACATGGTCGCCACGTACAAGGAAATCGGTCAGGCTCCGGACAAGGCCGCAGTTGCCGCGTGGTGGAAGCAGATCGATGAATGGCGCGCCGGTGGCGACCTGTTCCCGTATGACCGTGGCGACGGCACCATCATCAAGCCGCAGAAAGTCATCGAGACCCTGCATGAAGTGACCAAGGGCGATGCCTATGTCACCTCCGATGTGGGCCAGCACCAGATGTTCGCTGCTCAGTACTACCGCTTCGACAAGCCGAACCGCTGGATCAACTCCGGCGGCCTGGGCACCATGGGCTTCGGTTTTCCGGCGGCCATGGGCGTCAAGCTGAACTTCCCGGACGCCGATGTGGCCTGCGTCACCGGCGAAGGCAGTATCCAGATGAACATCCAGGAACTGTCCACCTGCCTGCAATACGGCTTGCCGGTGAAGATCATCCTGCTCAACAACGGCGTGCTGGGCATGGTTCGCCAGTGGCAAGACATGAGCTACGGCGGTCGTCACTCGCATTCCTATGTCGAATCGCTGCCTGATTTCGTCAAGCTGGTCGAAGCCTATGGTCACGTCGGCATTCGTGTCACCGACCTCAAGGATCTCAAGCCCAAGCTCGAAGAAGCCTTCGCCATGAAGGATCGCCTGGTATTCGTCGACATCCAGGTCGATGTGAGCGAGCACGTCTATCCGATGCAGATCAAGGATGGCTCGATGCGCGATATGTGGTTGAGCAAGACGGAGCGGACATAATCATGCGGCATATCATTTCGCTACTGCTGGAAAACGAACCAGGCGCACTGTCGCGTGTCGTCGGCCTGTTTTCGCAGCGTAACTACAACATCGAAAGCCTGACCGTGGCGCCGACCGAAGACCCGACCCTGTCGCGTCTGACGCTGACCACCGTGGGGCACGATGAAGTGATCGAGCAGATCACCAAGAACCTCAATAAGCTGGTTGAAGTGGTCAAGCTGGTCGACCTGTCCGAGAGTGCGCACATCGAGCGCGAACTCATGCTGGTCAAGGTCAAGGCCACTGGCGCACAGCGGGCCGAGATCAAGCGCACCACGGATATTTTCCGCGGGCAGATCGTCGACGTCACGGCCAGCGTCTACACCGTGCAGTTGAGTGGTACCAGTGACAAGCTGGACAGCTTCATTCAGGCCATCGGCACCGCCGCTATCCTGGAAACAGTTCGCAGTGGCGTAACGGGTATTGCCCGCGGCGACAAAGTGCTGAGCATCTGATCAATTTGCAATGTGGCCTGAACGGCCAAGATAACAGGGGATTTACATGAAAGTTTTCTACGACAAAGACTGTGACCTTTCGATCATCCAGGGCAAGAAAGTCGCGATCATCGGCTACGGCTCCCAGGGCCACGCTCAAGCGTGCAACCTGAAAGACTCCGGCGTTGACGTTACTATCGGCCTGCGCAAAGGTTCGGCCACTGTCGCCAAGGCTGAAGCCCACGGCCTGAAAGTGACTGACGTTGCTTCTGCTGTCGCTGCTGCCGACGTTGTCATGATCCTGACCCCGGACGAGTTCCAGGGCCAGCTGTACAAGCAGGAAGTCGAGCCAAACCTGAAGCAGGGCGCAACCCTGGCCTTCTCGCACGGCTTCGCCATCCACTACAACCAGGTCGTGCCGCGCGCTGACCTGGACGTGATCATGATCGCACCGAAGGCCCCGGGCCACACCGTGCGTACCGAGTTCGTCAAGGGTGGCGGTATTCCTGACCTGATCGCCATCTACCAGGACGCTTCGGGCAACGCCAAGAACGTCGCTCTGTCTTACGCCTCGGGCGTGGGCGGCGGCCGTACCGGCATCATCGAAACCACCTTCAAGGACGAGACTGAAACCGACCTGTTCGGCGAGCAAGCCGTTCTGTGTGGCGGTACTGTCGAGCTGGTCAAAGCCGGTTTCGAAACGCTGGTCGAAGCTGGCTACGCGCCAGAAATGGCCTACTTCGAGTGCCTGCACGAACTGAAGCTGATCGTTGACCTCATGTACGAAGGCGGTATCGCCAACATGAACTACTCGATCTCCAACAACGCCGAATACGGCGAGTACGTGACCGGTCCTGAAGTCATCAACGAAGAATCCCGCAAGGCTATGCGCAACGCTCTGAAGCGCATCCAGGACGGCGAGTACGCGAAGATGTTCATCAGCGAAGGCGCGACCAACTACCCATCGATGACCGCCAAGCGTCGTAACAACGCTGCCCACGGCATCGAAATCATCGGCGAGCAACTGCGCTCGATGATGCCTTGGATCTCGGCGAACAAGATCGTCGACAAGTCCAAGAACTAAGTTTTTGGTTGTCTGAAAAAACGCGGCCAATGGGCCGCGTTTTTTCGTTATGGGCAGTAGGAAACGTCGTCTGTTCAGCCGCGTGGTCGGTGTTGGAAGGTCAACGGCACTCTGTTCTGGTATAAAGCTGCATCGTTTGCCGGCGAACCCTCGTGGCAGACACCTGTCCAACTTTTTCAAACTGCTGCAAGGTAATTTTCATGAGCGAACGTCCCGAGGAGACCCACAAGGGTCCCGACGCCGAAAGCCTGCTACCGATCGATGAGCACGTGGAAGAGGGGCATGATGCCGAAGGGCGCAAAGTCCGCCACCGTGGCATCTATCTATTGCCGAACCTGTTTACCACGGCCAATCTGTTTGCCGGTTTTTATTCCATCATCAGCTCCATGAGTGCCCAGAGCGCCGCTAGCGCCGGGGATGCGGCAGGTGCCAGCAAGTATTTTGCGTTTGCCGCCATCGCCATTTTTGTCGCCATGGTGCTCGACGGTCTCGACGGGCGTGTGGCGCGCATGACCAATACCCAGAGCGCCTTCGGTGCCGAGTACGATTCGCTGTCCGACATGGTGGCTTTTGGTGTTGCGCCTGCCTTGCTGGCATTCGGCTGGGCTTTGGGCGACATGGGCAAGGTCGGCTGGATGGTTGCCTTCATCTATGTGGCGGGCGCGGCATTGCGTCTGGCGCGCTTCAATACCCAGGTAGGCAAGGCCGACAAGCGCTACTTCATTGGTCTGGCCAGCCCTGCGGCGGCCGGCGTAGTGGCGGGCACGGTCTGGGCCTTCAGCGATTTCGGTATCCAGGGATCCAAGCTGTCTTTCCTGGTGGCACTGCTGGTCGCTGCGGCGGGCATGCTGATGGTGAGCAACATCAAGTACAACAGCTTCAAGGAGCTGGACCTCAGAGGCCGTGTGCCATTTGTTGCCATCCTTGTCGTGGTTCTGGTGTTTGCCGTGGTATTCAGTGATCCGCCGCGTATCCTGCTGCTGATTTTCCTGGGCTACGCGCTGTCAGGTCCTGCTCAATATCTGTTACGTGTGCGTCGTCGCAAGTGATCTGATTTTCTGCATACTCCAGAGGTCTATTGGTGAACCCGTCACCGAAGCCGTGGAGTCATCATGCTGATCAAGCTTCCCTCGACCTCCGACTCTCGCGAGTCGGAGGTCACACCTGAATCCATCTACCTTTCCCGTCGTTCATTGCTGGGCGGCTCGCTGGCTGCGGGGGCGATCGCTGCCTTGCCTCGATGGGCAAGCGCGGCAGATCCTTCCTTGTATCCTGACGTAGACCCAAGCAAGGCGCCGGCCTGGCTTGCCGACAAGCTCGGCGCGACCCGCTGGCAGGCAGTGACGGTCAAGGGTGAGGCGATCACGCCTTACAAGGATGCGACCCACTACAACAACTTCTACGAGTTCGGTACCGACAAGGGCGACCCTGCGAAAAATGCAGGCGCCCTGAAAACCGAACCGTGGAGCGTGGTCATCGATGGCGAGGTGGGTAAGCCTGGCCGCTACGCGCTTGAAGATTTCATCAAGCCTTATCAGCTTGAAGAGCGTATCTACCGGCTGCGCTGTGTCGAGGCCTGGTCGATGGTCATTCCCTGGGTCGGTTTTCCGCTGGCTGACCTGCTCAAGCAGGTCGAGCCGACCTCAAAGGCTCGCTACATCCGTTTTGAAACCCTCAAGGATCCTCAGTCCATGCCGGGCCAGCGTTCCGGCTTTGCTCTCATCGACTGGCCTTATGTCGAAGGGTTGCGTCTGGATGAGGCGATGCATCCGCTGACGATTCTTGCCGTTGGCATGTATGGCCGCGAGTTGCCTAACCAGAATGGTGCTCCGCTGCGTCTTGTGGTGCCGTGGAAATACGGTTTCAAGGGCGTGAAGTCCATCGTGCGTATCAGCCTGGTCAGCGAGCAGCCGAGTACAACCTGGCAGAGCATTGCGGCCAACGAATATGGCTTCTATGCCAACGTCAATCCGCAGGTCGATCACCCGCGCTGGAGCCAGGCGCGAGAGCGGCGTTTGCCCAGCGGGTTGTTCAGTCCCAATGTGCGGCAGACCGACATGTTCAATGGCTACGCCGAAGAGGTGGCTTCCTTATATAGCGGCATGGATCTACGCAAGGATTACTGATGCGTTACGGACTATGGCGGGTAAGCGTTTTTCTGGCGGCGTTGGCGTTTCCGGTGTTTTGGCTTTATCAGGCCTGGATCTTTGCCTTGGGGCCGGACCCGGGAAAGGTGTTGGTGGACCGGCTGGGGCTGGGCACGCTGATCCTGCTGCTGATCACATTGAGCGTCACACCGCTGCAGCGTTTGACCGGGTGGGCGGGGTGCATGGCGGTGCGCCGGCAATTGGGATTGTGGTGTTTCGCTTATGCGCTGCTGCACCTCGGGCTGTATGCATTGTTCATCCTGGGTATGGATTGGGGGCAGTTGGGTGTGGAGCTGGTGCAGCGGCCCTACATTATTGTCGGGGCACTGGCCTTGCTTGGACTGCTGGCGTTGGCGGTGACTTCCAACCGTTATAGTCAGCGTCGTCTTGGGCGTCGCTGGAGAAGGCTTCATCAGTTGATCTACGTGATTCTGATCCTGGGCCTGTTGCATATGCTGTGGATTGTTCGCGCCGATCTTGAGGAGTGGGCTCTCTATACGTGCCTCGGCGCTTTCTTGTTGATCCTGCGCGTTCCTTTTATCGCTCGGAAAATCCCGCGTTTATTAAAGGTTCGAAGATAAGTGACAGCATTTTGAAATTAAGTGTTGACGCCCCGTCTCAGCGCTCTATAATGCGCACCATTCCCGCCGCGGAAGAAACTGAAAACTCCTTGAAGATCAACGAGTTAGATGTGAAAACGGCG
>NZ_JBTOQC010000025.1:0-44842 GCF_055284095.1 Pseudomonas sp. HP_08
TGCCCGCGACCGAGTGCGCAGCGCTCGCAAAATCTCGGAAACGCTGAAAATTTACGACTGCTAACGCAGCCGGTCGCGGGCAAGCGCGCTCCTACGGGTAATACGGGTAATACGGGTAATACGGGTAATACGGGTAATACGGGTAATACGGGTAATACGGGTAATACGGGTAAGTGGCGTAATCTGCGGCACGATCTACCAGCCCGCAGATCTTCTTCGTGTCGTAACGCGCGGTGTGTGGCGCCTTAGCCTTCGATCACTCGCGCATCACCGCGTGGTGCTTCATGCACCGCCGACCAGTTGGCCAGTTGCCCCAGCCGGCGTTCCAGTTCCAGCAACAGCCGGTTGCGGGTGTTGGTCACTTCCCGGCCGTTGAAAAAACCAGGCTCGTTCGTATAGATATCGAACGTCTGGTTGATCGTGGCCGGGTTCATGATGATGTGGTTCTGCCGCGAGCTGTGGTTGTACAGCGCCACCAGCTTGCCGGTCTGGTTGTCGGCCGGGCGCAGGAACAACAGGCTGACCTGTTGGCCTTCGCGGATGCGCACGTTGCTGTTGGCCAGTTGGAAGCAGGCTTCGGTGCCGTCGCGCAGCCTGACCCAGAACTCGTGTTCCTGCGTGTTATGGCTGCTGACATGCATCGATGAAGAACTGCCGCCCACGGAGCCGGTGCCATCAATCAGAAAACCGCCGCCTGAGCTGTGCGAGTGGCTGGCGTACAGGTGGGTCTGGTTACGTTTCTGGGTGTCGAGCACTTCGCCGCTGAGCACGAAAAAGCGCAGTTGCCGGTCGTAGTGGTTGAACGGCTCTTCGATGAAGTTGACGTCGTCGGGATTCAGGCTGATGTCGTACATGGTACGCACCATCTCTTCGCGCGCGGCCTTGTCGTGGCGGGCGCGTTCTTGCAGTTCGGCACGACGCACCTTGGCGTCGTCGATGGCCTTGAGCGCCTGGGCCTTGAGGATCGGGGTCTTTTCCTGGGCATAGGCCGAGGCTTTGCCGCTGGCTTCCTTGATCAGCGGTGCAGCCTTCTGCCCGGCTTCAATGGCCATGTCACGGGCCTTGTTCAGCGCCTGCGTGGCCTTGGCGGCCAGTTCCGGATTGGCGTCCACGGCCTTCTTTTTCAGGTCGTCCCAGAGACTCATTGAAGCTTCCTTTTTAGGGTCATTGATTCAGATACGCCATGCGTCCCGGCAGGTTTACGGCAACCCCAGCAACTGATTCAGGGCCTGGAACAAATCCTCGGCATTCACAGGCTTCTGCAGCACCAGGCTGCCGGGCAGGTCCAGGCCTTGCAGTTCGGCGTAGCCGGTCAGAAACACCACGGGCAATTGCGGGAAGCGTTCCCGTGCCGCGTGGGCCATTTGTGCGCCGTTGAAGCCGGGCATGGCGAAATCGGTGAGCAACAGGTCGATCTGTTCGTCGAGCAGGTCCAGCGCCTGTTCGCCGTTGCTGGCCTCGCGCACTTGAAAGCCCTGCACCCGGAGCATTTCGCCGACCAGATCGCGCACCGGCTCATCGTCGTCGACCAGCAGGATCAAACGGTTATCTCCGCTGGCAAACGCCAGGGCGGGGCGGGCGGATTGCTGTTGCTGCACAACGTGTACTGCGGGTGCCGGCTGCACGGCCGGCAGGTAAACGCTGACTTCAGTGCCGCGTCCTGGCGCGGTGTCGATGCTCACGCCGCCGCCCGATTGTTTGGCGAAGCCGAACACCTGGGCGAGACCCAGGCCTGAACCTTTGCCAATGTCTTTGGTGGTGAAGAAGGGCTCGAAGACCTTGGCCAGCACTTCATCGCTCATGCCGGAGCCGGTGTCGCGGATCGACAGCACCACGTAGTCGCCACATTCCGGATCTTCCGGGCGCCTGGGCGCGTCGCTGACGTGGATATTGCGTGTACGCAAGGTCAATTGCCCGCCGTCGGGCATGGCGTCGCGGGCGTTGATCGCCAGGTTGAGAATGATCATCTCGGTCTGGGTCGGGTCGGTCAGCGCTTGCCAGAGCTGTTCGTCCAGTTCCAGGCACACCCGGATGTTGCCGCCCAGGGTGCGGCGCAGTAATTCTTCAAGGCCACGCAGCGTGTCGTTAAGGTGCAGCGCGACCGGCTCCAGGCGCTGGCGCCGCGAGAACGCCAGCAACTGCGAGGTCAGCTTGGCGCCACGTTCGCCGGCTTCACGAATGTGTTTAAGGCGGCGCGTGGCTTTTTCCAGGTCCTGTTTGCTCAGGTCGCGTTCGAGAAAACTGGCGCCGGTGATGATTACCGTCAGCAGGTTGTTGAAGTCGTGGGCGACGCCGGCGGTGAGCTGTCCGACCGCTTCCAGGCGTTGCATCTGTTGCAGCGCCGCCTCGATGCGCTCGCGCTCGGCAATCTGGTCGCGCAGGCGCGTGTTGGCCTGCGCCAGTTCCTGGGTCGCTTCACGTTCGCTGGTGATATCGCGAGCCACGACATACAGCAAGGTGTCTTCGGGCACCACCACCCACGACAGCCAGCGCTGGCGGCCGCTGGCATGGCGAATACGCCCGGTGAAACGCACGCTGCTGTGGTTATGGGCCAGCACCGCGAGTTCGGCAAGCATGGCGTGACGGTCTTCGTCGGGCAGCAATTGCAGCAACGAAATCTGCGCCAGCTCCCGGCGACTGAAGCCCAGCGCCTGTTCCCAGGCCGGGTTGAGGGCGACCGGGGTCAGATCCTTGTTCAGCACGCCGAGCAAATCCTGAGACAACTCCCAGGAACGGTCGCGTTCGCGGGTGCGGCGTTCGACCCGTTCGCCGAGCATTTCATTGAGCTGCTTGAGCGCCAGCGTCGCCTGGCGCTGCTGGTGGATGTCCTGCATCACCCCGGAAAAGCGTACGCACTGGCCGTCGACGATGCGTGCCTGACCGCTGCTGAGCAGCCAGCGCGGTTCTTCGCCTGCGGTCAGGCAACGAAACTCCATCCGGTAGCGACCATCACTGTCGGGCGCCATGGCCTGCTCGACACCCTGGCGTACCTGAGGCAGGTCGTCGGGATGGATGCCGGCATAGAACATCTCAAGGCTCATTTCGGTGTCCGGCAGCAAACCGAACAAGGCCTTGGCACGATCGTCCCACAGCAGCAAATCTTCTTGTGGCCGGAAATCCCAGGTGCCCATGCCCGCGGCATCGATAGCGATGCGCGCACGGGCTTCGACATCGGCCAGGGCTTCTTCGGCACGACGCCGGCGTTGGCGCTCCTGGACTTCGGTCAAGGCGCGCTTGACCGCCTTGGGCAGCAACGACAGGTTCTTTTTCAGAATGTAGTCGGTGGCGCCCAGACGGATCATTTCTACGGCGTGTTCTTCGCCGTACACGCCGGACAGGAAGATGAACGGCGTGTCCGGTGCCAGTTTCTGAGCGATGACCAACACATCGCTGCCGCTGGAGCCGGGCAGCACGCAGTCACACAGGATGACGTCGAAGCGGTGTTCCTGCAGGGCCTGTTGTGCGCCGATATGGTCGTAGACCTGCCGGGCCTGGATCAGCATGTCGCCGCGTTCCAGGCGTAACAGGGTCAACTCGGCATCCATCGAGCTGTCTTCGACTATCAGTAGTTTTATCGGCTTGGACAACTTCCAGGCTCCGTCAGTTATTGCGTCGACGATTCAGACGCAACGACCCCGGTGGAGGTTCATTAAGCACGGCCCAGAAAATGCCAAGATCGGAAATGGCGGTCACAAATTCCTTGAATTCCACGGGTTTGACCACGTAGGCGTTGACGCCCAGCTCATAGGCGCGCAGCAGATCGGGCTCTTCGCGCGAAGAGGTCAGCATGACCGTGGGAATACTGCGCAGCTCCGGCGTTTCGCGCACCACCTTGAGCACTTCGAGGCCATCGACCTTGGGCAGCTTGAGGTCGAGCAGCAAGACGGCAGGGTTACCATCGTCGCGGGTGGCGAAGGCGTTGCGGCGCAGCAGGTAGTCCAGCGCGTCGGCACCGTCGCGCATGACGATGACTTCGTTGGCCAACTGGCTGCGCTCCAGCGCGACAAGCGTCAACTCCAGATCCCTGGGGTTGTCTTCGACCAACAGAATGGGTTTAAGCATGTTCAACAACTTCCGTCATTCAGGTGAAATGTGGCGGGGGAGGGCAAAATAAAACGTGGCACCCCGGTCAATCTGGCCTTCGGCCCAGACCCGACCGTCATGGCGCTCAATGATACGCCGGACACTGGCCAGGCCAATACCGGTGCCTTCGAAATCTTCCATCCGGTGCAGGCGCTGGAAAACCCCGAACAGCTTGTTGGCGTAGGCCATGTCGAACCCCACGCCGTTGTCGCGGATATACACCACGGTTTCATCTTTACCTTGGTGCGCCCCGATCTCGATGCGCGCAGGCGTGCGGCCGCGGGTGTACTTGATGGCATTGCCGATCAGGTTGTTAAGGGCCAGATTGATAAAGGCCGGGTCGCCGATCAGCTTGGGCAATGTGGCGATGTCCCAGACAATCTCGCGGCCTTCATAGTCGGGCGCAAGGTCGGCGCGGATGGTTTCGACCAGCGCATTGAGGTCGACATCGGACATGCGCAGCGCCGAACGGCCCATTTGCGAAAAATTCAGCAGGTTATCGACCAGCGTGCCGGCAAAGCGCGCCGCATCTTCTATGTGCTTCAAAAAGCGCAGGCCGCGCTCGGACAGCACTTCACCTTCGATTTCGGTGAGCAATTCGGTGTAGCCGGCAATGTGCCGCAAGGGCGCGCGCAGGTCGTGGGACACGCTGTAGGAGAACGCTTCCAGCTCTTTGTTGGAGCGTTGCAGCTCACCGGTCAGTTGCGCCAGCTCTTCAGCCTTGCGCAGCACAATGCCCAGCACGGCGTTGCGCAGTTCAATCACCCCGTCGATCACCCAAGGGTGCCAGGGCGCCGCATAGCCGCGCACTTCCTGCTGCCAGCTTTCGAAACTGTGCCGCGGGCTGAGGCTGCCCTGCGTGTCGATATCCTTCGCAGGGCGCCCGGCCCAGTTGACCGTGCGCGCCTGCTCCGGGCGGAACCAGACAAGGTAGTGCGAGTGGATCTGGGAAATGGCCACCGCCAGCACGCCGCCACAGTGGCGGGCCAGCTCCGGCAGGTCTTCGATGTCGCGCTGTACCTGGTCGGTATGGAAAACCGTCTCGTCGCTGCGATATGACAGCCAGTGCACCAGGGCATTGACCATCGACTCGGGCGGCGTATTGCCGATCAGTTCGCAGCGTTCGGCAGAAATGATCGCCGCGCCCTGGGCATCGGCAAACGCCAGCAGCACGTTGGGCAGTTGCAGCAGGCCGTCGCTGACACTGTCGTGGTCGGCCATCGAGGACAGCATTTGCACGATGCGCTGGCGCTGATCGAGCAACTGGCGGGTGTTGGCATGCGACTCGTGCGACTCGATCTGCAGCGACAAGACGCTGCTGAGCAACTCGCAGGCGGTGCGGGTCTTGAAGTCGACCGGGTGCGGTTGATCGTGGTGGCACGAAATCAGCCCCCACAGCTTGCCGCCGACCACGATCGACAGCGACATTGAGGCCTGCGTGCCCATGTTGCGCATGTATTGCAGGTGCACCGGCGAGACGCTGCGCAGCGAAGTGAACGTCATGTCCAGCGGCTTGCCGGTGCGCGGGTTGAGGGCCGGCACCAGGGGCGAGGGCTGGTAATCGGCATTCTGGATCAGGCGGATACGATTGATCCGGTACAGCTCGCGCGCCTGATTGGGAATATCGGAGGCCGGAAAACTCAGGCCCAGGTATTGCGGGTAACCGGGATCGGCCTCTTCGGCCAGCACCAGGCCATTGCCATCGGTATCGAAACGATACGCCTTGACCCGGCCGAAACCGGTGATGTCCTTGATCTGCCGGATCGAGCTTTGCAGCAGTTCTTCGATGCTCGACAGTTGTTGCAGGCTGCTGACGAACGTGCGCACCAACGGGTAGAAATCGCCGCGTATGGAACCGCGCTCGTTGCTGGCCGGCTCGAATTCGACGATCAGCACCTGATCATGCCGGTGCACCAGCACGGTCATGCGCTGCTCGGTTCGCGGCCCTTGGCGCAGATGGACGTCGCCGATATGAAAAGGGAAGATTTCCTCATCGGGCAGGTAGCGCAAGTGCTGGTTCAGGTCGAAGCCATCATCGAACAGTGCTGCAAAATCACTGCCGGGCAACTCGGCCGCCGCCACGCCCAGCCACTGCCCGGCATTTTCGCTGGCCTGCAGGATGTGCAGGCTCGCCTCATCGACCACCAGCACA
The DNA here is from genome assembly GCF_055284095.1 of Pseudomonas sp. HP_08. NCBI lineage: Bacteria > Pseudomonadati > Pseudomonadota > Gammaproteobacteria > Pseudomonadales > Pseudomonadaceae > Pseudomonas > Pseudomonas sp. HP_08. Next base: position 6,236 of record NZ_JBTOQC010000025.1, read on the forward strand.
AAGCCATGTGGCTGGATGCTGCCTGGAATCTGGATCGGCTCCTGGCTGCAGCGCTCGATGGCTTGAGTCAAGGCAGTATCGGCAGTAGACAAGAGAGATTCCCCTGGAAGGTCTGTTCTATCGAGGCCCCAGGATCAGGCACAGGATTTGTGTAACGCACGGTATCAGAAAGTTGCCTGCATTGGCATGCGGGGGATACACCTCCGCACACCAAAACCTCAGTCCAGGTCCGCCGCCTCATGCCGCTCGGCAACCTGGCTGGCTTCATCGCCCCAGGTGCGATTCACCCGCTGGCCACGCACCACCGCCGGACGCTCGGCGATCTGTTGGGCCCAGCGCTGCACATGGGTGTATTCATGCACCGCCAGAAACTCGCCGGCCGAGTACAGGTTGCCGCGCACCAGTTGCCCGTACCACGGCCACACCGCGATGTCGGCGATGGTGTAGCTGTCGCCGGCCAGGTAATCGTTTTCGGCCAGGCGCCGGTCGAGCACATCCAGTTGGCGTTTGGCTTCCATGGTGAAGCGGTTGATCGGGTATTCCAGTTTCTCTGGCGCATAGGCATAGAAATGCCCGAAGCCGCCGCCCAGATAAGGCGCCGCGCCCATTTGCCAGAACAGCCAGTTCAGGGTTTCTGCGCGACCGGCCGGGTCCTTGGGGATGAAGTCGCCGAACTTTTCTGCCAGGTACAACAGGATCGAGCCTGACTCGAACAGGCGGATCGGCGGCTCTACGCTGCGGTCCAGCAATGCCGGGATCTTGGAGTTGGGGTTGATGTCGACGAAGCCGCTGGAGAACTGCTCGCCCTCACCAATGCGGATCAGCCAGGCGTCGTATTCGGCGCCGGTGTGCCCGAGCGCGAGCAACTCTTCGAGCAGAATGGTGACCTTCACACCATTGGGGGTGGCCAGCGAGTGCAATTGCAGCGGGTGTTTACCGACCGGCAGGGTTTTTTCATGGGTCGGCCCGGCTACAGGGCGGTTGATGCTGGCGAAGTTGCCGCCGGACGGCGCCTGGTGCGTCCATACCTTGGGCGGAACATAAGCGGTGTCGGTCATGCCGGAAAATCTCCTGGATTTCGCTGCGCTGATTCGGTGAGCACAGCGGGACTGTATTCAAGGGGTCAGGTCAAAATCAGGCCGTATGTCGGTCTGGACAGGTGCCCATCATGGCTCAGGTGGCCAGTAATGTGCACGCCTTGTCTGGCAACGCTATACCTGAGAGACCAAGACTGATGGCAACGCCACCTTGCTGGATGCACCAGAAGAAATCATAATGAAAATCAATCCTATCTAGGTTGCCGGCTTTTGCAGGTCATTGATTTGTCTTGGCATCGCAGCGTAAGGGGTTCGTTCTATCCGCCAAGAGGTGCTGTAGATGCTAAATCGCGACAAGGGATGGACACGTCTGGCCGCGGGAGCGGTATTGGCGGTGATGGCGTTGATCGTGACGATTCCGGCGCAGGCCCAGGACAAATTCAAGGTGGTCACCACCTTCACCGTGATCGCCGACATGGCGCGTAATGTGGCTGGCGATGCCGCCACGGTGGAGTCGATCACCAAGCCGGGCGCCGAAATTCATAACTATTCCCCGACACCTGGCGACCTGCGCCGCGCCCAGGGCGCACAGCTGATTTTGTGGAACGGCCTGAACCTTGAACTGTGGTTCGAGAAGTTTTTCCAGAACCTCAAGGATGTGCCCAGCGTCGTGGTCTCCAACGGCATCGCGCCGATGAGCATTGGAGAGGGGCCTTATACCGGCAAGCCTAACCCGCATGCCTGGATGTCATCGGCCAATGCGCTGATTTATGTCGATAACATCCGCGACGCCTTCATTCAGTACGACCCGGCCAACAGCGAGGCGTACCGCCGTAATGCCGAAGACTACAAGGCCCGCCTGCAGGCCGCTCTCACGCCATTGCGTGCGCAACTGCAACAGATTGCGCCGGACAAACGCTGGCTGGTCACCAGTGAAGGGGCGTTTTCCTATCTGGCCCGCGACCTGGAGCTTAAAGAGCTGTACCTGTGGCCGATCAACGCCGACCAGCAAGGCACGCCGCAACAGGTGCGCAAAGTCATCGACGCGGTACGCGAAAACAAGATAGCCACCGTGTTCAGCGAAAGCACGGTGTCGGATAAACCGGCCCGCCAGGTTGCCCGCGAGACCGGCGCGCATTACGGTGGCGTCTTGTATGTCGACTCGCTGAGCGAGCCCGATGGTCCGGTACCCACCTACATTGACCTGCTGCGTGTCACCACCGAAACCCTGACCAAAGGGTTGCAGGCTGGACAGACCCCATGACTGATTCGACGCTTGCCCGCGCACCTGAAGCGCTGTCCGCACACGGCATTGAAGTCACTGATGTAACGGTGACTTACCGCAATGGCCACACGGCCTTGCGCGACGCCAGCTTTCACATTCCGGCCGGCACCATCACTGCACTGGTCGGAGTCAACGGTGCCGGCAAATCCACCTTGTTCAAGGCGTTGATGGGCTTTGTCGGCCTGGCCAAGGGCGATATCCGCGTGCTCGGCATGTCGGTGCGCGAGGTGCTCAAGCGTAACCTGGTCGCCTATGTGCCGCAGGCCGAAGAGGTCGACTGGAGTTTTCCGGTGCTGGTCGAAGACGTGGTGATGATGGGCCGTTATGGCCACATGGGCATGCTGCGCATTGCCCGCAAGGACGACAGAACCGCCGTGGCCGCTGCCTTGGCGCGAGTGGGCATGACCGAGCTGGCCAAGCGGCAGATCGGCGAGTTGTCCGGCGGGCAGAAAAAGCGCGTGTTCCTGGCCCGTGCCCTGGCCCAGGATGGCCGGGTGATCCTGCTGGACGAGCCGTTCACCGGCGTCGACGTCAACACCGAAGACCAGATCATCACCCTGTTGCGTGAGCTGCGCGACGAGGGCCGGGTAATGCTGGTGTCGACCCATAACCTGGGTTCGGTGCCGGAATTCTGCGACCGCACGGTGCTGGTGAAAAACACCGTGCTGGCCTACGGGCTGACCGAAGAGGTGTTTACCCAAGGCAATCTGGAACAGGCCTTCGGCGGCGTGCTGCGGCACTTCATGATCAACCACGCGATTGGCGATGAGAGCCAGCGCGTCGGCATCTTTACCGACGACGAGCGCCCGCTGGTGATCCGCGACGGCATTGCCTCCCGGCGCGATGGAGCGTCCAAACCGTGATGGCCGGCCTGCTCGATCCTTTCACTTACGAATACATGCGCAACGCCATGTGGGTCTCGGCCCTGGTCGGCGGCGTGTGTGCCTTTCTGTCGTGCTACCTGATGCTGCGCGGCTGGTCGCTGATCGGCGATGCGCTGTCGCACTCGATCGTGCCCGGCGTGGCCGGCGCCTACATGCTCGGCCTGCCGTTCTCGATCGGGGCGTTCTTTTCCGGCGGGCTGGCGGCGGCCTGCATGCTGTTTCTCAACCAGCGCAGCAAGCTCAAGGAGGATGTGATCATCGGCCTGATCTTCACCTCGTTCTTTGGCCTTGGGCTGTTCATGGTCTCGCTGTCGCCGACCTCGGTGAACATCCAGACCATCGTGCAAGGCAACATTCTGGCGATCAGCCCCACCGACACCCTGCAACTGGTGATCATCGGCGTGGTGTCGCTGCTGATCCTGCTCGCCAAATGGAAGGATTTGATGGTGACCTTCTTCGATGAAAGCCATGCCCGCTCCATCGGCCTGAACCCGACGCTGCTCAAGGGAATTTTCTTCACCTTGCTGTCGGCCTGCACGGTGGCGGCCTTGCAGACTGTCGGCGCCTTTCTGGTGATCTGCATGGTGATTACCCCGGGCGCCACCGCTTATCTGCTGACCGACCGCTTCGAGCGGTTGCTGATCATCGCGGTCAGCATCGGCGCGCTGACCAGCTTCAGCGGTGCCTACCTCAGCTACTTTCTCGACGGCGCCACCGGCGGCATCATCGTCGTGTTGCAGACGCTGATCTTTTTGACCGCATTCTTTCTGGCGCCCAAGCACGGCATGCTCGCCTCGCGCCGGCGCGGCAAGGCCGCTCTGGACGTGACGCCATGAGCCTGTTTGAAACCCTGCTTGGCCCGTTTCAGTTCGACTTCATGGTCAACGCCATGATCGTTGCGGTGCTGGTGTCACTGCCGATGGCGCTGCTCTCATGCTTTCTGGTGCTGCGCGGCTGGGCGCTGATGGGGGATGCGGTGTCGCACGCGGTGTTTCCCGGCGTGGTGATTGCCTACATCATCAACATTCCCTACGCCATCGGCGCCTTCGTGGCCGGCATGTGTTGCGCGATTGCCTCGGGCTTTCTCAAGGACAACAGCCGCATCAAGCAAGACACGGTGATGGGCGTGGTCTACTCGGGCATGTTCGGTCTGGGGCTGGTGCTGTATGTGAAGATCGAGTCCAGCGTGCACCTGGACCACATTCTGTTCGGCGACATCCTCGGCGTTGGCCTTGAGGACATTCTGGGCTCGGCAGCGATTGCCGCGCTGACCCTGCTGGTCATCGGCCTGAAATGGAAAGACCTGCTGCTGCACGCCTTTGATCCCGCGCACGCCTGGGCGGTCGGGCTGCGGGTCAAGCTGTTGCACTACGGCTTGCTCAGCTTGATTTCGCTGACCATCGTCGGTGCCCTCAAGGCGGCGGGGATCATCCTGGCCATCTCGCTGCTGATCGCTCCCGGCGCCATTGCGCTGCTGCTGACCCGCACCTTCAAGGCCATGTTGCTGATGGCCATGGCGATCAGCGTTGCGGCGGCATTTCTCGGTGTCTACCTGTCGTTCTTCATCGACAGCGCGCCGGCGCCGACCATCGTCATGCTCTACACGATCCTGTTCATCGGCGCGTTCATTCGCACCACCGTGCAGCAGTCGCGCAGCGCCAACACCGTTTAGCTGATCAGGATCACCGCCAGCGGCACCGAGACCAGCGCCATAAGCGTGCTGGCCATCACCGCCATGGCGGCTTTTTCCGGGTGCACGCCGAGGTTATTGGCAATCAGCACGGTGTTGCTGGCCATCGGTGTCGACAGCATCAGTGCCACCACCGCCAGCGTGGTGGCCGGCAGGTCGAGCAACCAATAGCAGACCAGCCCGCCGAACAGCGGGTAGGCCAGGTGCTTCCAGCCCAGGGCAAAGGCAATGAACTTCCAGTCGATTTCCAGGCGGCGAAAGCTCGACAGGGTAATGCCGATGGCCATCATCCCCAACACGCTGTAGGCCCCTTTGAAAGTATCCAGCCCGCTGATCAGGATCGGGCTGATCGTAACGCCAAAGGTCTTCAGGCCCATGGCTGCCACCGCCGCATACAGGATCGGCAGGCGCGCGATGCGCAGCAGGCATTCACGCGCGGTCATCACGCCACGGGCAACAATAAAATAGCCCACGGTGAACTCGTACAGCGCGCAGCCAATGATGATGAAGATACCGATGGCGACCTGCGGCGGGGCAAACAGGGCAAAGATGATCGGCAGGGCGAAATAACCGGTATTGCCGGTGCCGCCGGCAAAGCCCAGCAGGTTGGCGCGGGCGTCCTTCCAGAACAACCGGGCACTGAGCAACGCCAGCACGCCGGCGCTGGAGGCCACCAGGTAGGTGACCAGCGAATAGCTCAGGTACGACCAGTCGGCGGGCGACAGGTAAATGGCCTGGAAAATGGCCACCGGTGAAATCACATAAATCAGCAGCGTGGCCAGGTCCTGGGCCTTGATTTGCAACAGCCGGCCCGCCACATAGCCCAGGCTGGCGATGCCGATCTGCAACATGACGCGGGTGAGAATCTCGAACTCCATGGATGCCTCCATTCCTGTTGTCGTGTCATACGGCGGGCACTGTGCCGCCTCACTCACCGCTTGCGCAACAACAGCACGAAAAACACCCCGCCCAGCGCCGCCGTGGCAATCCCGATCGGCAGGTCCTGCGGTGCGATCAGGGTGCGCGCCGCGACATCGACCCAGACCAGAAACAGCGCGCCGAGCAGGGCGCTGACCGGGATCAGGCGCCGGTGCTCGGCGCCCACCAGATAGCGCGCGATGTGCGGCAGCATCAGCCCGACAAAGCCGATGGCGCCGGACAACGACACCAGCACGCCGGTCAGCAAGGAGGTGCAGATAAACACCTGCCAGCGCACCGTGCGGGTATCGAAGCCCAGGCTCACGGCGGTCTGTTCGCCGCTCATCAAGGCATTCAGCGGGCGGGCGAGGGTGTGCAACGCACACCCGCCGGCGAGCACGCACACGGCCGGCAAAGCGAGCATGTCCCAGCGCGCCAGGCCCAGGCCGCCGAGCATCCAGAACATCACCGAACCCGCCGCATGCGGGTCGCCGATGTACAGCAGCAGGTTGGCCACCGCCATCAGCACAAACGACACCGCGACGCCGGCCAGCAGCAGCCGATCACTTTCCAGCCGACCTTGCCGGCTGGCCAGGCCCAGCACCAGCACCATGCTGCCCAGCGCCCCGATGAACGCCGCCAGCGGCAGGCTCAAGGCACCGGCAAAATGGCCCAGGTACATCACCACCAACACCGCGCCCAGGGCGGCGCCGGAACTGACGCCCAGCAAATGCGGGTCGGCCAGCGGGTTGCGCGTCACCGCCTGCAAGGCCGTGCCGACCATCGCCAGCCCGGCGCCAACCAGTGCGCCGAGCACCACGCGCGGGGCACGGATCAGCCAGACGATCTGCTCCTGACCCAGGCTCCACGAAGCGCTGACGGCAAAGCCCAGTTGCTTGAGCACGATACCGCCCACTTGTGTCGGCGACAGGCGGGCGGGGCCGAAACCCAGCGCCAGCAGGCACGACAGCACCAGCAATGCCAGCAGCAAAACAATCAACAGCCGATAGCGGGTTACACCGATCACCGGCTCGCCTCGGCAAACGCTTGCGGATGCAGCGCACGGGCAAGATTTTCCAGCGCCTGGGCGTTATGCAGCGAAGGCGTGGCCTGGATATAACTCAGCACCGCAAAGCGTTTGTGCTTGATGGCCTCGACGCTTTGCAGCGCCGGCTGCTGGAGCAGAAAGTCGCGTTTGGCCTGCCACGAGGTCGGGCCGTAGTCGACGATCACGATCACCTGCGGGTTGCGCTCGACCACGCTTTCCCAATTGACCGTGATCCAGCTGCCTTGCACATCATCCATCACGTTATGCCCGCCGGCGCCTTGGATCAGCGCCTGGGGCATGCCCAGCCTGCCTGAGGTCATCGGCCGGTCTTCGCCGCTGTCATAGAGAAACACTCGCGGGCGCGTGGGGTCAGCGCCCAGCGCGGCCTGTACCTGTTGCACCCGCTGTTGCGTCTGCTCGATCAACGCCTGCGCGCGATCCTCGACAGAAAAGATCCGCCCCAGATTGCCCAGATCGTTGTACAGATCGCCAAAACTGGCTTCACGCTGGTTCATGACGAACGAGCACGATTCGCTCAACTCGTACACCGCAATGCCGAACGGCGCCAGGGTTTGCGGGGTAACCGGACCACCGACGCGCATGCCGTAGTTCCAGCCGGCGAAGTACAGGTCGGCGCCGACATCCAGCAGGTTCTCGACCGAAGGATGACGCGGGGCGATCTCCGGCAAACCGGCCAGTTTCGCCCGCAGCCCGGGCTCGATGGTTTTCCAGCCGCTGATGCCGGTAAAGCCGGCCATGCGCTCGCGCAGGCCCAGCGCCAACAGCATGTCGGTCATGTTCAGGTCGTGGCTGACCACACGCTGCGGCGCTTTATTGAACGTCACCTCACGCTCGCAACTGCGCACCGTCAGCGGGTAATCGCTGGCCTGGGCAACACTGCCGCCCGCCAGCGCCACCAGACAACACAACCGTAGGAGCGAGCGTAAAGCTCGCGAAGAGGCCCGCATGACCCACGTATTTTTATCGTCTGACCAGCAGTATTCGCGAGCTTCACGCTCGCTCCTGCGGTTGTGATTTTTCAATGAGGAAAGAGACGCTCGAATCATCGGGTTATCCAGGTAATACGTGGATGAGGGGCCAGCGGATGGGTATCGACCAGCGCTTCGACGCCGAACACTTCCAGCAACAACGACGCAGTCAGCACCTCGGTGGGCGTGCCGCTGGCGACCAGTCGACCGTCCTTCAACACATACAGCCGGTCGCAGAAGGCCGCCGCCAGATTGAGGTCATGAAAACTGGCCAGCGTGGCGAGCTTGAGGCGCCGCAACAGTTGCAGCAGCTCCAGTTGATAACGCGGGTCGAGGTGATTGGTCGGCTCGTCGAGAATCAGCAGCTCGGGCTGCTGCACCAGCGCCCGGGCCAGCAGCACGCGCTGCTTTTCACCGCCCGACAGGCTGGCGAACAGGCGCTCGCCATGCGCATGCAGGCCGGTGCGTTGCAGCGCCTCGCTGACGAGGCTCTGGTCGGCGGCAGTTTCACCGTCGAACAGGCCCTTGTGCGGCGCGCGCCCCAGATTCACCACGTCGAGCACGCGCAGGCCGAAGTCCTGGGGAAATTCCTGCTGCACCACGGCAATGCGCCGGGCGCTCCAGCGCGCTGACTGTTGCCACAGATCCTGACCATCCAGCCGTACGTGCCCGGCACTCGGCTGGCTGAAGCGCCAGGCGCAGTGCAGCAGGCTGGTCTTGCCGCTGCCGTTGGGACCGATCAGGCCGACAAACTCGTTGTTGCCGACCTGCAGGTCGATACCCGCCAGGCGAAACTGGCGGGTCGAACCCCATTCAAGACCGTCGAGGGTCAGCATCAGAAGCTGTAGTCGGCGGTGACGAACAACGAGCGCGGCTGGCCCATTAGCCATTGCTGAGCGGTGTTCTGCGCGGTGGCCGCATAACGCCGGTCGAACAGGTTGTACAGTTGCAGGCCCAGGCTGACATCGGGCAGCACCTGCCAGTCGAGGTTGGCATCGACCACCGTGTAGCCCGGCACCTGAGCGGTATTGGCGGTGTTGGCATAGCGGGCATCGACGTAACGCAGGCCGACGCCGGCGTCCAGTTGCTCGGTGACGGCCTTGTTCAGCCACAGGTTGGCGGTACGCCTTGGCACATCGCTGGGGCGATTGCCGGCCCGCGAAACCACCTGGCCATTGACCACTTCATTGAAGTCATCGTATTCGGCACGCACCACCGAGGCGTTGGCGGCGACCTGCCAGCCATGCCCCAGTTGCAGGTCGAGGCTGGCTTCCAGGCCATCGGAAGACTGCTGACCAACTTGTTGGCTCAGGCGCGTGACCGGGTCGAGGGTCAGTACCTTTTTCTTGACGATGTGATAGGCCGCCAGCGTCCACTCGCCACGGCCGTCCCAGAACTGCTGCTTCAAGCCGAACTCGGTCTGCTTCGCCTCGGTCAGGTCCATCTGTTGCTGGGTCGGGTTGAGGGTGATCAGGTTGCTGATCCCGTCTTCGCTGGTCGAATACTGGCCATACAGCGACAGTTGATCGGTGACTGCGAACACCAGGCCGGCGCGCCAGTTGCCGCCGCTCAGGCTGCGATCGCTGCGGGTGCCGGCGCGTTGGTCGCTGCGATCAAGGTGATTCTGGTCGCGGCGAATGCCGGTCACCAGCGACCAGCGCTCGGACAATTGCAGGCGGTTTTCAGCAAACAGGGCGAAGGTGCGGGTCTGGGTATCGGCCAGCGGCTGGTAGGGCGACTGGCTCTGGAAATACGCCGGCGCCGGTTGCCACGGGTCGATGAAGTCGCCGCCGACATCGTTGTACGGCGAGTTATTGCCGACCTCGAAACGGATCTTGTTGTACTCGGTGCCGACCACGGTGCGGCTGTCCAGGCCGAACAGCGAATGCTGGAAGGTGAAGGTCTGGCGGTCGCCGATCTGTTCCTGGTCGTGTTTGATTTCCAGGTAGTCGCTGCGCAGTAACCGATTGCGACTGCTGTCCCAGGTGTAGGCCTCGGCATTGCGCCAGTGACGGCGGCTCTTGATCCAGTACAACTGGTTGCTGGCACTGACGGCATCGTTGATCTGCCAGTCGGTGTTGAGCCGGGTCCACTCGTCGTTGTAGCGCTGAACGGCGTTGCGGATGTTGTAGTTCTCGTCACGCAGGCTGTCACGGTAGCGGCCATCGATCAGCGGCGTGCCGAAATACGCCGCTGGCTCGCTGTCGCCGCGCTCGTGGGCGAAGGTAAAACTCAGGCTGTCCGTGGCTTGCCAGCGCAGCGCGGTACTGATGGCATTGCTGCGCGAGTCGCCATGGTCGACCCAGCCGTTGCTTTGCTGCTGGTTGAGGGTCAGGCGATAACTCAGGCTGTCGCTCAGCGAGCCGCCGCTGTCCAGCGCGGTCTGCTGGCGATCGTACGAGCCATAGCCGACGCGCAGGCGATTGCGGATCGCGCCGTCGAAGGGTTTTTTCGACACCACATTGATCGTCGCGCCCGTGGCGCCTTCACCGTACAAGACCGACGCCGGACCGTTGAGCACATCGATGTGATCGACCATCCAGGTGTCGACCGGAAAGGTCTGGGTGCCGAAACCGGTGTACAGCCGCGAGCCGTCGAACAGGGTCATCACCGACTCATGGCCGGTGAAGCCTCGCGCCGACAGCGCGGTGTTGCCATTGCCGGGTGCAGCGATGCTGGAAATGCCCGGTGCGCGGCTGACCGCTTCCTGCACGCTCTGGTTATTGCGCTGTTCGATGGTCTTGCTGTCGATGCGGCTGACGCTGGCCGGGGTCTGCAAGGACGTCAGGGCAAGCCGCGAGCCGGTGGCCTGTGGTGTGTTCAGGGGGCTGGTGGTGTGTTCGGCGACCTCGTTGACGCTGGTGGCCGGCAAGGTAAGCGCCGACTCTGCGCCTGGGGCGGCGGCAGAAAAAGTCAGCAGGGGCAGCAGGCTCAGTTGCAGCGAGCGTTGCAGGTGCAAAGGGGAGAAACGGGACATGCTATTCCAACTCGATCAGGAAAGAATGAACCCGGAGGGAATAACGCATAGGGAATCGCACGCACAGGCGCACGAGTACCGGCCTGCGCCCGCCCACCGCGGGAATTGCCAAGCGAGTGTGATAGTGGAGCCTCACACGTGGGCTTCAGGCCGGTCTCCGGGCTTGCGAGGATCATGAAACCTTCACCTTCCCATGCTGACGCACAGTGGTCTGTCGAAGGGTTCGCTCGCTTACCGTTGCGGGGGCAGCGCCGGACTAATCACTTGAGGTGACGCACCGGCTTCCCGTTTCACCCCATGCACGGCGGCATGGGGCACCTGAAACTGGGGCGGCATATGACCACCGATCAGGGGCTGCGTCAATACGTGGTGGGTCTGGCCATGACCAGTTGAATCTCGACCCGGCGGTTCAAGGCGCTGCCTGGATCGATGCCCGGTTTTGGCCGCGAGTCGCCGTAGCCGGCCACCACCACGCGCATCGCCTGCTGTGCATCGAGCGTCTGCACCAGCAGCTTGCGTGCTTCGCGGGCACGGGCCGCCGACAGCGTGTAGTTGTCGTCGTACACCGTGCAAAAGCGCGCAAAGTCGGTGACCGGACGCGCCACCGGCAGGTTATCGGTATGGCCCTCGACCAGCACCTGTGCCTGCGCCGAGTCCTGAATGAACGCCGCGATGCGCACGCTCAGCTTGCCTAGCACCGCGCGGGTGGCCGGGGTGATGCAGGCACTGCCACGGGCGAAGGCGTCATCGGGCAAGGTCAGGCGGCGGTTGGCAATGTCGATCTCGACCAGCGTGGCTTCGCCGGTGCGTTCAAGATCGGCCTTCATCTCCGTCAGCAAGGCGTTCAAGCCCTGGCTGCGCGCGGCCTCAGTGGCCTGTTGCTCGGCTTTGCTGGCGGCTTCACCCACCTTGTTCTGCAACACCGAGACCACCAGCATCAGCATGATCACCGCCATGACCCCGGCCATCAGGTCCGAGATGGACACCCATTCATTGGGTTTGTCTTTCATGCCGGGTCACGCAGGTTAAGCGTCTCGATTTTATCGGCGAGCCCATTCACGCTGCCTGCAATCGTATCGACCGATTCCTGCAATTGCGCCGTCGCCGCATGCCATTGCTGCACCACCTGCTCGGTGCGCTCATCCAGGCTGGCCAGTGAGCGGTTGCCATCGCCGGCCTGGGTGCCGAGGGTCATTAACTGCTTGATCAGAATGCCGTGATGCCCCTGGGCCTGTTGCGCCAGTTGCCGCTCCAGCGACTGCAATTCATCCAGCTGCAGCGTGGCACGTTCGGCACGGTGGTCGAGGCTGTCCAGCGACAGGTTGCTCTCTTCGGTCAGGGTGGCCAGTGTCGCCAGATGACTGATCAGCAGATCATGCTGTTCCTGCGCTTGCGGATTCTGCTGCCCGGCCAGAATCGTGAGCTGCTCAAGCTGCTGCCCGGAGGCCGCTGCCTGTCGATCGAGACTGGCCAGAGAATGATTGCCTTCGCCGATCTGGTTGCTCAGCGCGGTGAATTGCTCGACCAGCGCTTCATGCTGGCCTTGGGTCTGCTTGGCCATCTGCATGTTCAGCAGCTTGAGTCCCTTGAATTCCCCGGCCAGCAACTGCGATTGCGCATTGATCGCCTGCACCAGCCGCTCACCGACCCGCTCCAGCGCTTCGCGGGCCTGGCGATCGCGTGCGTCGCTGTGCTCACGCAGCGCGGTGCGGTTGTGGTCCATGGCCTGCTTCATTTGCCGCACGCACCAGTCGGTGCGGCGGCTGTCGGCGGACCAGCGCGACGCCTCCCAGAGCTTGAGCACGATGAAGGCGATGATGCCCCAGGTCGAGGTTTTGAACTTCGAGCCCAGGTCTTTCATCATCCCGGTCAGTTGCGACAGCGAATCGCTCATGGCATTGAGCGAATCGGCGCTGCCTTGCAGCACGCCCGAGGCCTTGTCCAGCGCCATGCCCAGGCCTAGAAAAGTGCCCAGCAGGCCGAAAATCAGCAGCAGCCCCGGCATATTGCCGACGATGCGCTCGGGCAGCGAGGCCAGGGCGTGGCTCAGTTCACTGATCGAGCCATGCTCCAGGTCAAGCGCACCTTTTTTGGCGCCGCCTTTCCAGTTGCGCTCCCAGGTGGAAATACGCCCGGATATTTCAGCGCTGATCAAGGACGCCAGCATGCCGCCCACGATCAGGGTAAAAAAGGTCAGTTCCAGCGCACTGTCCGGCGACGGCACCAGAAAATGAATGAATTCTCCGCTCATGCGGCCACCTTGCTCTGCTCGAGGGTGTTGGAGAGACGTCCCATTACCTGCGCTCCTGTGATGAATGCCAAATAGCCTGCGTGCGGTATTGGCACGTTGCGCAATTGAGAGGGTAACCAGACGGTATCGGACGATGGGGCGGGATCTTTAGGAAAAACACCCGGCACCCAGCCATGAGAGCACGGCCTCAAACAAGGCCCCTCTGACGATGAGCCTGTTCGCTGTGTCCTCGCGGTGAGCCTGAAGTCAACGAGTGCCCGGAACAGTCAGCAGGGCTCTATTGCGCGCATCACTGCCCAGCCACCTGCAAAGCCACCTCATCCCGGCCCTCATCCTGAGCGCTGACAACCCGGTTACGCCCATTCTGCTTGGCGCTGTAACTGGCAAGGTCTGCACGACGCAGTAACGCTTCTGCGCTCAGGCCGGGCGTCCAGCTGGCGACGCCGAAACTGGCGGTGACACGCCCGGCAACCGCAATCTCGTGATTGGCCAGCGACTCACACAGTGCATTGGCCAATTGCTCGGCGCTTTCGTGTGAAGTGAACGGACCCAGAATCGCCAGTTCTTCGCCGCCGATTCGACAGAACACATCGCTACTGCGCAGGCGCAGGCCAATCAAGGCGCAGACCTGCTTCAGCACGTTATCGCCCACCTCATGGCCGAATCGGTCATTGATGGATTTGAAGTGATCCAGGTCGAACAGAATCAACGAGAACGGGGCGGCGTAGCGCTCTGCGGTGTCAACCTTCTGTTGCAGCGAAGTAACGAAGTGACGGCGGTTATAGATACCGGTCAATTCATCGGTGATGGCCTGAATGCGCAGTTTTTCTTCGCGGTCCTTGAGTTCGGTAATGTCGCTGAACGAGCCATACCAGACGAACGTCTGATCCGGCTGACGCTCGGCATGGGCATCGCCGCGCAGCCAGCGCAGGCCTTTGGTGGGCAGCACTACACGGAAATCACACATCCAGCCTTCGCCGGTGGTGACCGACTTTATTGTCACGTCGCGGATCAGCGGCAGGTCTTCGGGATGAATACGCTGAAACAACGGGTTGCCGACAAAGTTGACGCCCATCACATCGTCAGCCTTCAGCTCGAAAAGATCTTCGATGCCAGGGCTGCAAAATGAAAAGTAACCGTCGCCCGGTGCTCGCAAGTGGTACTGGTACAGCATGTTCGGAATGTTTTGCGTCAGCAGCGTCAACAGCGCCTTGCTTTCCTTGAGGCGATTGAGCAACTCGATACGTTCGCTGACATCGATGATCACGCTGATGTGTTCGACGTCGCCACTGTTGGCATCACTGAACCGGGCGTGGCGCAACTCTCCGGTGAACTGGCTACCGTCCTTGCGTCGATAAGTCCATTCGGTGGCTTTACTGATTCCGTTCTCGTCGCTTGAGAGTCTGCAAACCAGGTGCTTGTCGCTTAGCGCCAGCAGTGCAGGATCGGTCAGCGGTTGCCGGCGCGCATCGATCTGCTCTTTGACATGCAGCCTCTCGACGTTATTGCAGCCGAGCATTTCTTCACGGCTAAAACCAAACAACGCCTGGGCGCCGTCGCTGAACAACTGGATCCGGCCTTGTGTGTCGGTGGTGATCACCGCGACCTGGGTCGCGGCATTGATCAGATTGGTTAATCGAGCGTTCAGGAAACTGATCTGCTTTTTCCGTGCAATCAACTCATTGAACTGCGCTTGCGACTGTTGCCGACGGTGGCGCGTCGAGGTACAGAGTGCAAACAACAGCAGCGTCTGGGCGATCAAGGCAACTTCTACATAGCCATGGGCGGGCATCGGGTTGGGCAGCCAGATCAATGTGGCCGTGACGCACACGCTCAGGACAAGACAAAGCGACAGCCCAAGCAAGAAACCGTCGCCTTTGAAACGCTGGATAGGAGAGTTCATACACACCTGCACAGTGAAGCGCGGGAGGCGCTCTTGCCCTGCTTGATTGTGTGGGATTATCTCCAAATACAAGCGAATAGCCAGTAGGTCAAACGTTTCAGCTTGCCTATTTTATTGCTGGATATGGCAATTTATGGAGAAATGCCCAAGCCTTACGAACCCATGTCCCACCATCTTCAAGGTGACGATTATTGGAGTAGAAAAAATTCTGACCCAGCCCTCACGTCTCACCGCCGTCTCTGACCAATCGATTTAGACGTGCATCAACCAAATGCAGACTGGGAAAAACCACGATCAACGCCAATCCGGGCGCGTTCTGCACCGGTTCAAACATCTGAATCTGTTGATTGACCTTGTCAGCCAACACACCATATTTTGTATCTATGGATGGTTTGTATGGGGACAGGGCCAAGCCATAGCACTGGTCCTATTGTTAGGAGCTAAGTCATGATAGCGATTTTTTTCGGCTTTTAAGCTTGCTCGACTTGGCTGTGATAATAGCGGCCTACCCTTACACAAAAGAAGGGTAGAAATTTACAGTATGGTGCAGGCGCATAGATGCTGGGCCAGGCGAGTAGATTCCAAGTGGTATATGTGCTCCACAGTTTTTTACTGTTTTTTCGGGTTCGGGATGTGTCTTGGCAGAAGTTACCCAGCTTATAGCTGGGGTAGAGTAAAATTTTCTACTGAATATTACATGTCTCCAAATAGATGGGGTTGAGAGAGTAAATAAATTTGCTGGGTTGTATGGTGTGTCGGCAGGTTTCTATTATGGGGTAGCAGGATACGTATCCATGACTCAGGCAGTTGTAGCAATAAATGTTAGTTTTAGGCTGGGTTATAAGGGGGCAATCTTGGTCCTGAAAATAATGTTAGGGCTTAAGGTGCTGTATGTGGTGCTATTTTTCTGTGGGATGGTGTATTGGTTCAAAGGGTTGAGCTTCCCCAGAGGTAGTTATATTCCATTGTCTGTACTGCGTTCAGAGTCAAATAAAATATTGCCGGAGCAAGGTGCTGCACTTGTCATTGATTTTAAGGGGTATAAAGGTTTTTCAGAAATTATTTCGAAGCATTACGCATCATCGTTGGTTTCTGATGAGGTTTTGGCTCACTATAAGACGGAACTTGAATCCAGTGGGTGGCGCTTTTTAAATATGACATATGCAGATGGCTATGTTTTTTGTAAGGAAAGACTCCGTGCTACTCTTTTTTTAAGTCGAGAGGTGAAGTTTATTATTCTTCAGTTTCTTCAATTCTAAAACAATAGCTGGTTATATGAATGATAAGTGATGGGGGGTTCTATACGTAAGCCGCTAATTTTTACGGGTAAAGATATTGTGGATTCGTTTTTAAAAAGTAGAATTCAAAAAACGCAGGGGGTTCTTGGGTATGTAGCAAGCCCTGGTATTGTCTGAGAATATAGGTTTCACAGGGCTGAAAATTGTGTTGCGACCACGCTGATCTTTCACGAGGGACCGAAGAGTTCTTCCGAATATTCATAGCGGTTTACATCTTCAAAAACCGGTGAGCTGCCGGAAGCTGATCAAAAAAATTATCGTCGTAACAAACAAGATAATGCGCCCTTGTACCTGAGCGCGTAAAACAAATTCAGCACTTCTCAGTTTTTCAGGTGTATACCCAAATACTGCTTTAAAATACCAGCACCACATTCGGTTCGCTGCTGCATAATCCAAGACTTTCTTGGGGAAAAAGGCCATGAACGCTGACAGCCCAATGCCCCACACTATCATGGCCAGTAAAATAATATTCATGCCGTGTGCCTCTTTGCTTCAAGCGTGCTCTCAGAAATTGTCGATGTTTGTATTGCGCCCACTGCCCTTGTCAGGAGTGATGTACTACCTGAGCAACGAGCCATCCGGATTAACGGCCTCTCGATCCTTGCGTTCAGGGTAGTATTTCTTTTTTTCTTCCAGTTCATAGAAAAGAATCCCATGTATACCATGTGCGTCGGTCTTTTTTATTGGCCTTTTCCAGATCGCCAGGAACGCGGCATCAAGCATTGATGGAGAGCCATTCTCATAAACCTCGTCAATGAATGCGATGTCTGTATCGTGTGGGAAAATTAGATAAAACTCTTCTTCGGTCGCTGCAAAAATGTCATACACACAGTTTTCAGCACCATCGATGACTTGAATGTTTTTCATTTTCCCATAAGTCCTGTCTTTTTTTGAATAGCCTTACGATAGTCCGCACCAGGGATTTTAACAGAAAACCCATGGTGGAAACCTGGCAGCCAGTGTACGCTTCTGGTAGCAATAGACTCAATCTTACGAGCTGGCTGGTATGGATTTTCGATGGTGGTAGCAAGAGGCAATACCCAAGGTGCGCATCGATAAAAGTTCAGGGTCTGGCGGTTGGAGTATGTGATGGGTATATTAAAGTGCGGGGCAGTCATAGTGGCGGTGCTTGGCACATTGTCTGGTTTGTATATGGTTTTCTGGTTGTATTCAAGCTGGGCTCAAGGCTATACATGGGCTGAAATGGATTGGGATGGCGATGGGTCTACGGATGTTTCAGAGATTTTTTTGGCCAGTGATATAGCACGAAGAACGATAGTTGTTGAAGGGCGCGTCTGTGTGGAATATTTCAGGTTTAAGGATGGGCTGCCTGAGCGAGTTGTGTGTGAAGATCGTGTTCGCTCGCGTTAAGAAAAATGTGTGTGGCGGTCTTCAGTATCACATTGGAGGTTAGTCGTGATTCTCCGTGGTCAGAATGAGGAGCAATAATGGATGCATTGGCTATAAAGACCGTGTCTCTGACCTTTAGAGGCTTTGATGAGGATGCTGAGACGGTGATTGCTTTAATAGGGGTAGGCACTGATGACGTTGGAAACAAAGGTGATTTTGTTAGGCCGGGGGGCGTACACGTTTGACCAGGTCGTATGTCATATATGAGATGTGCTTTTCCGTGCAGATCGACTTATGCGAAATGATCCCGGCCTTGCTTTTAAGACTGGGGGGCGTGGAACACATTTTGCGAGTCAAGCAAATAATCAAGCCTGAGTTTTTGGAGTTTAATTTCAATCTGCCTGTTGCTAAAGTGGAGTTTGTTCAGGACGGGTACTTGTCCGAACAAACGATTGCGGAAATTCATAAGCTTGGTGCGAGTGCAGGATTCAATTTTATTTGAGAGGCTGTGTTTTTTTGGCCTCTGTTTTTCTCAGCGATAGGCTTGGTTTACTAGTCGCTGCATTTCCTCACTTCCAGCCAGGGTCAGCAGCACTGTTGCAGTAAAGCACTGTGACCCGTTTAATCTGCGCTTATTTAGTCAAACCTTCCTGAACACCTGCGTCCCGCCATCTTCCAGACTGCTCACCGCCTTCCAGCGAGCACCATCACTCAGCTCTGCCTGCAACGCCTGACGCTGCCCATCCCGCGCCAGTCCCAGGTTGGCGCACACCAATACTCCCTGATCGCGCAGCAACCGGCGCAGCTCTGCCAACAGTTGCGTATCCGGCGCAAAGCCATCGAAAAACGCCAAATCATAAGGCTCGCTCAACTGCGCGAGGGTCTCGAGAAAATCACCCTGATGCACCGTGACCCGTTCGCCCAGCCCCACGCTGCGTACCTGCTCGCGGGCCAGTGCCACGTGTTCCGGGTCGCGTTCCAGGGTATCGACGCGGGTCTGTTCGGTGGCCGAGGCCAGGCAGCAGGCGGTAAAGCCCAGCGCGGTGCCCAGCTCCAGCACGCGCAGCGGGCGTTGCTGTTGCACCAGCGCCACCAGGCCCGGGCCGTCGTCGAAGGTGTAGGCGCCGCATTGGTGCTGCTGCTGGTGCTGGCGGGTGGCGGACTGAATGAGGTCGTAGGGCGTGGTCATGCACAGTGCCTTCGCTGAGGGGTGTGATTTAAAGACGAATTAACCTCCTTGAAAATAACAGTCAGCCGGCGGCCTCAATCGGCACTCAAGCCCCACAACACATCCAGCACGTGCCGGGTAGAGCGTTCGACCTCGCCACTGCGGTGGGCGATGCCCAACTGGCGCCACATCAGCGGCTGCAAGGGACGCATCACGATCCTTGTGTCGGGCAAGGGCGTGGACGCTTCGTGCGGCAGCAGCGTCGCGCCGTAGCCGGCGGCCACCAGGCTTTTGATCGCGTCGTTGTAATTGAGCTGAATGCGCGGCGCAGGATTCTGTCCGTCGCTGGCGAACCACTCGGAGGTCAGGCGCGAAAGCCGGGTGGTGTTGTCGTTCAGAATCAGCGCCTGAGCGGCCAGCCAGCCGGGGGTGATCAGGTCCGGGCACTCCCAGCGCGCCGGCAGAAAAGCCATCACCGGGTCACGCCGCCACGGCTCGATGCTCAAGCCCTTGATCGGCGCTTGTGGCAGCGCGACCAGGCCGATGTCCAGCGTGCCGTCGACCAGCTTTTTCAGTGTTTCCTGCGAGGTCAGTACCGCGACCTGTACATCGATGGCCGGATGGTCCTGGCCCAGCGTTTCCAGTGCCCGCGGCAGTAACTGTGCGATGGCACCGGTCGAGGCGCCGAGTCGCACCCGTCCTTGCAGGCCTTGGACCTGACGCTGCACATCCTCCAGTGCCTGCTCGGCATCGGCCAGCAGGCGCCTGGCGCGCTCGATCAGGGTTTCACCAATGGCCGTCGGCTGCACCCGGCCACGGGTGCGTGACAGCAGCAGACCGCCGACCCGTGCCTCCAGATCAGCGATGTGCAGGCTGACCGTGGGTGGCGCCAGGTTCAGGACGCGAGCGGCCTCGGCGAACGAGCCCAGGTCGGCGATGGCGACCAGAGTGCGCAAACGGTCCAGGCTGATTTCGCGCATCACACGCTCCTTGTTCAGAAAAGCTGAATATAACCATTTTAAAATTCAACTTTAACTATCTTGCTGCGGCATCGAAGATCTTCGTCATTGATTTCTACGGACGAGCACTTCTCTATGACCACCCCTCTGATCTTCATCGACGGCGACCAAGGCACCACCGGCCTGCAAATCCAGCAACGCCTGCAAGGCCGTACCGACTTCCAGATCCTCACCCTGGCCCCAGAACAACGCAAAGACCCCAGACACCGCGCCCAGGCCATCAATGCCTGTGACATCGCGCTGTTGTGTCTGCCGGACGACGCCGCCCGCGAGGCGGTGGCGAGTATCGAAAACCCGGCCGTGCGGGTGATCGATGCCAGCTCGGCACACCGTACCCATCACGACTGGACCTACGGGTTCGCAGAAATGAGCCCGCAGCAGGCGCAACGCATTGCCAGTGCGCGGCGGGTCAGCAATCCCGGTTGTTATCCCACCGGTGCCGTGGGCCTGTTGCGGCCTTTGTTGGAGGCGGGTTTGCTGCCACGGGATTACCCGATCAGCATTCATGCTGTGTCGGGCTACTCCGGTGGCGGGCGCGCGGCGGTGGAGGCGCACGAGGGCAGCAACGGCTCGACGGTGGCGGCCTTTCAGGTCTACGGGCTGGGGCTTGCGCACAAGCATGTGCCGGAGATCCGGCAGCACAGCGGCCTGAGCGAACGGCCTTTGTTCGTGCCGGCCTACGGCTCGTTTCGCCAGGGCATCGTGCTGACCATCCCCTTGCAGCTGCGCTTGCTGCCAACGGGGGTCGATGCGCAGCGGTTACACGCTGCTCTGAAGCAGCATTACGCCGACACCAATCATGTGCAGGTCGTGTCGATGCAGCAGGCCAAGGCCATGACGGCGCTGGACCCGCAACGCATGAACGGCACCGATGACCTGCAATTGATGGTCTTTGAAAACGGTGAACAGGTGCTGCTGGCGGCGGTGTTCGACAACCTCGGCAAGGGCGCGGCAGGGGCGGCGGTGCAGAACCTGGACTTGATGCTGGGCCGTGTTTAACGCTTGACCAGTGCCTGTTCGGCCTTCACCGATTGAATGAACGCCTGCATCGCCGACGACTGAATGCGATGGCGGCGGGTGATCAGCCCATACGGCGGCAGGCGGGCTTCAAAATTGATCGGCAGGATGGCCAGCAACTCACGGCCGGGGTAATCCTCGACCACCGACACCGGCGTGACCCCAAGCATGTCGGTCTGCTGGATCAGCGACAGCAGGGTCATGATCGAGGTGGTTTCCACGATGCTCACCGGAATGTCGACGCGGGCATTGTGGAACACCTGATTGATGATCGAGCGCATCGGGCTGGGGTGTTGTTGCAGCACCCAGGTCATGTTTTGCAGCTCGGCCCAGCTCAGGCTCCTGGCGCTGGCCAGTGGGTGCTGTTTGCCTGCGATCACGCACAGTTCCTCTTCGCCCAGGCTGTCGAAAATCAGCTCTTCGGCCCGTGCGCCGCTGGGGATGCGGCCCAGCACCACGTCCAGTTGGTCCTGCAACAAGGCCTGCACCAGCACATCGCTGGTGTCGACCTGAATGCTCATCGACAGCCGCGGGTGGCTGGACTTGAGGTTGGCGATGGTGCGGGTCAGCAGACCCGAGGCCAGCGCTGGAATGGCGCCGACCGCGACCCGGCCAAGGTTGCCGGACTCCAGCGCCACCAGTTCTTCACGCATGCCGGTCAGCTCGGCAAACACCATGCGCGCGTAGTAAATCACCGTCTCGCCAAACGGCGTGGGGCGCATGCCGCGTGGCAGGCGTTCGAACAGCTCGACGCCCAGCAGGTCTTCGGCCTCGTGCAGCATTTTGGTGGCGGCCGGCTGGGTCATGCCGATGTGGTCGGCGGCCCGGCGCAAGGAACCCAGCTCTTGCAGCGTGAGCATCAGCCGCAGTTGTCGCAGGCGCAGGCGACTGTGGATTACATGGGCAGCGGGAATCTGGGTCATCGGCCTGGCTCGCAGCGAAAGGTGCGCAGAGCCTGACAAGAAATGCCAGGCTCTGCCAGCACTGACGCTCAATGCACTGACTGACGCTTGCTGGCGCGGCTTGCACGCCAGCCAAAAGCACCGCGTATGGCCCTGGAAATCAGTGGCCAGAACAGCATCAGCAGCGCCGCCGTGGTCAGCCCGCCGACCAGTGGGTTGGACCAGAAAATACCCAGCTGGCCGTCGGAGAACAGCATCGACTGGCGAAACGCATCTTCAGCCTTGTCGCCTAGTACGGCGGCGAGCACCAGCGGTGCAATCGGGTAGCCAAGCTTCTTGAACAGATACCCCAAGGCACCGAAGCCCAGCATCAGCACGATGTCGAACATCGAGTTGTGCACCGAGTAGGCACCAATGGCGCAGACCATGATGATGATCGGCGCGATGATCGAGAACGGAATGCGCAGGATCGAGGCGAACAACGGCACGGTGGCCAGTACCACGATCAGGCTGACGACGTTGCCCAGGTACATGCTGGCGATCAGGCCCCAGACAAAATCGTGTTGCTCCACGAACAGGGTAGGGCCGGGGTGCAGGCCCCAGATCATCAGGCCGCCCAGCATCACCGCGGCGGTGGCCGAACCCGGAATGCCAAGGGTCAGCATCGGCAGCAAGGCGCTGGTGCCGGCGGCGTGGTCGGCGGTTTCCGGGGCAATCACGCCCTCGACTTCGCCCTTGCCGAAGTTGTCGCGGTTTTTCGAGAAGCGCCGCGCCAGGCTGTAGCTCATGAACGATGCCGCCGTCGGCCCGCCGGGCGTGATGCCCATCCAGCAGCCGACCAGCGTGCTGCGCACAATCGTCAGCCAGTAGCGCGGCAGCTTGGCCCAGGTACGCAGGATGGTCATTGGTGTAATGCGCGCATGTTCGCCACGAAACACCAGGCCCTCCTCGACCGTGCAGAGAATCTCGCCGATGCCGAACAGGCCGATGACCGCCACTTCAAAACTGATACCGGTCATCAGCATCGGCTGGTCGAAGGTCAGGCGCAGGTTGCCCGACACCGTGTCCATGCCCACCGCGGCCATGGCAAAGCCGAGCATCATCGCTACCACGGTCTTGAGCGGCGGGTTCTTGCTCATGCCGATAAAGGTGCAGAAGGCCAGCAGGTAAACCGCAAAGAACTCCGGCGAACTGAACGACATGGCGAATTCGGCAATGCGCGTCGACAGGAAGGTCAGCAGCAACACACCAGCCAGGGCGCCGATCAGTGCCGAGCTGAAGGCGGCCGTCAGTGCTTCGGCGGCGCGGCCTTCGCGGGCCATGGGATAGCCGTCGAAGGTGGTCGCCACCGAGGACGGCTCGCCGGGAATGTTGAACAGAATCGAGGTGATCGAACCGCCGAACAACGCGCCCCAGTACATGCACGACAACAGGATGATCGCCGACACCGGCGACATGGTGAAGGTCAGTGGCAACAGCAGCGCCACGCCGTTGGGGGCACCGAGGCCGGGCAAGACGCCGACCAGAATGCCCAGCAGCACGCCGATGACCATCAACCCGATATGTCCGGGCGTCATGATCACGCTCATGCCTTGCATCAACGAATCGAACTCACTCATTGCAGTGCTCTCCTGGCCATGGCCAGCCAGTCGCCCAGTGGGCCGGCATCCAGTGGAACCTTGAACCACAAGGCAAAAATCAGGTAACTGGCCAGAACCGCACCGCCCGCCACTGCAGCAATGGTCAACGGGCCGTAAGGTTTGGCGCGCAGGCGGTCACGCCACATGAACCAGCCGATGAACACCAGCGATGCCAGGTAAATACCGGTGAATGGCATCGCCGCCACGAAGGCGGCAATCGGTATGAACACCGACAGCACCTGGCCGAACGCTGTGCGGCTGACGAAAGCCACGCTCAAAGCCTGCCAGCGAATCAGCGCCAGCACGGCATTGCCCAGGCTGGCGCCGGCCAGTAACAGGCCAATGTAAAAGGGAAAGTAACCAGGTTCGGGGCCGGAATCGCCCCAGCCGATACCTTGTTCAAGGCTGCCGTACATGACCACGGCACCGATCAGCAAGGTAAACAGCGCCAGGCCCAGCTCTACCCAGCGCGTAGCGATCAGCGCCGGCGTTTGCGATGTATCAGACATAAACCACCCCTCACTTTTGCAGCCAGCCGGCGTCCTTGAACACAGGCGTGACCCGGGCGGTGTCCTGTTCGATATAGGCGGTCAACTGCTCGCCTTCCAGAAAGGTTGGTACCAGCGCGTTTTGCGCCACGTACGCCTTGAACTCCGGCGCTTCGCTGACCTTGCGCATCAGCTCGGTATAGAAGGCGCGTTGCTCGGCGGTGATTTCGCCGGGCATGAAGACTGTGCGCGGGAAGCGATACTGGTCTATACCCAGCCCTTGTTCATGGCAGGTGGGAATGTCCGACCAGGCTTTGTCGCCGGCGACCTTGGTGGTGTATTGCATGCGTTGCTGGCTGAACACGCACAGCGGCTGAACCTGGTCGCCGCGCCATTGGCTGATACTTTCGGCGGGGTTGTTGACGTTGGCGGCGATGTGTTTACCGGCCAGTTGCGTGGCCGCTTCACTGCCGCTTTTAAAGGGGATGTACACCAGCTTGCTGGAAGTGGTCTTGTTCAGCAGCAGGGTCAGGGTCTGGTCGACATCCTTGGACTGGCTGCCGCCCATGCGCATCTTCGACGGGTCGGCCTTGACCGCTTCATAAAAGGCCGCGCCGTCTTTCCAGGCCGCGTCCTTGTAGGTCCAGAGAATGAAGTCGTCTTCGGCAAGGGCTGCGATGGGCGTCAGTTCCTGCCATTGATAACCCAGCTTGGCCACCAGCGGCAGCAGGTAGACGTTGTTGGTGCCGATCACCAGCTTGTCGGCATCGCCCTTGGACATTTTCATATCGAGAAAGGCTTCGGCACCGTTGCCGCCGCCCTTGTTGAGCACCACGGTGTTGACGTCCAGCAGCTTGTGGGTGGTGATGATCGACTGAATCAGCCGTCCCAGCTGGTCAGTGCCGCCACCGGGGCCACCGGCGACGACGATCTCGAGGTTCTTTTCCGGTTGCCAGGCCAGGGCCACTGCGGGCAGTGTGCTGGCGCTAAGCACGGTGCAGCCGAGCAGAAGACGGCACACGCCTGGGGTCGATGCGATTCGCATGGTGAAACCTCTTTTTATTGTATTTGTTATGAAAAGATCGCGGCTTGCCCGTCTTGGTGCGGGCAAAACCTGAGAGGGAGTGTGGGAAGAACAGGCGGGGGCGTCTAGTCAAAACAAAACATACACCGATAACCAGAGGCTATAGGTAACCGCTTGATAGCGTGATGTCAGGGCTATAACCCAAGGCTATCGGTGTATTTCAATATTTGATTAGACGGTTATCGGTGCGGCTTCGATAGTACGGCCCAGGCGCTGATGCAGGGTGGCTGAAGCTTTTGAGGGTTTCGCAGATTTTGCGTATCCCACCATGCCAGTAGGAGCGCGTTTACCCGCGACCGGCTGCGCCAGCAGTCGTAAATTTTCAGCGTTTCGCAGATCAAGTGTTCTCAACCGGCTGTCCGGCAGCATTACAAAAACAACAATACATAGAGGTAATCCTCATGATCCGTCCCGGTGACGTGCACCTGCCAGCGGCAAGTGCCCAGCCAGACTCAGCCAACCCGGCGCTCAGCCAGGTGGCTCGCGCCAGCAGTGTGCGCTGGCGCATCTTCGCCATTATTTTCCTGCTGACCATGGTCAACCTGATCGACCGCGTGTCGCTGTCGATCGCCATGCCGACCATCGCCAGGGAATTCTCGCTGTCGCCCAGCATGCAGGGCCTGATCCTCAGCAGCTTCTTCTGGGCCTATGCCTTGTTGCAGGTGCCGGGCGGCTGGATGATCGACCGTTTCGGGCCACGCCGGGTGATCACCTGGTCGACCGGCCTGTGGGGCACCTTTCAGGTGCTGGCCGGCTTTGCCACGGGCGGCCTGTCATTGCTGTTTGCCCGTGTCGCGCTGGGCGCCGCCGAAGCGCCGCTGTTCCCTTCGGGCGGCAAGCTGATTTCGTTGTGGCTGGCGCCGAGCGAGCGCAGCCGCGGTGCGGTGATGATGGACAGCGGCAGCCCGCTGGGCGTGGCCTTGGGCGGCTTGATCATTGCCTATCTGATTGCGGTGCTCGACTCCTGGCGGCTGGCCTTCGTGATCGCCGGTATCGCCACGCTGGCCCTGTCGTGGCTGGCCTGGCGTTACCTGCGTGACGACCCTGCGCTGCACCCGCAAGTCAACACGCAGGAGCTGGACAAGATCAATGCCGGCCGTGAAATCCCGGTGGCCGAGGCCGCGCAGGTGCCGGTCAAGGGCCTGGGGATTGCGCGGCGTTCGCTGAGCGCCTTGCTGATCGGGCGCGCCAGTTGGGCGATGGTGTATTTCGGCCTGCTGACCTGGGGCCCGAGCTATCTGGCCCAGGCGCGCGGCTTTGACATCAAGGGCATTGGCGCGGCGACCTTTGCGATCTTTATCTGCGGCGCGCTGGGTTCGCTGGCCGGTGGTTTCCTGTGCGACGGGCTGATTCGCAAAGGCGTGCGGCGCGGCCTGGCGGTCAAGGGACTGCTGACCTTCTCGGGCGTCATCGCCCTGGGCGCACTGTTGTTGCTGCCGACCCTGAGCAACCCGTTTGCGGCGGTCGCGCTGCTGGCGGTGACTGCCTTCTTCCTGATGTGGGGCAGTCTGTACTGGAGCTTCCCGTCATTGCTGGCAGCCCCGGCGCGGGTCGGCCTGATCGGTGGGGTGATGAACCTGGCGGGCAGCATCGGCGGCATCTTTGTGCCGATTCTGGTCGGCTTGATCCTGCAGCACTTCGGCGGCTTCGGTGCGGCACTGGCGTTCTTCGCCATCTGCGCGGCGCTGTTCGTGGTCGCCACCTTGTTCATCAGCCTGGACGGCCAGCGTGAGGTGCGCGATGTCTGAGCCCTTGATGAATGAGCTTTGGAGCGGCCCCATCGTCGATGCCCATCACCACTTCTGGGACCCGCAGACCAACTACCATCCCTGGCTGGCGCCCGAGGCGAACATCGCCTTTCGCTACGGCGATTACTCGGCCATCAAGCGCCGCTATCTGCCGCCTGAATATTTCGCCGACGCCGCCGGTCACGATGTGGTGCAAACGGTGTATGTCGAAACCGAATGGGACCCCAACGATCCAGTGGGCGAAACCCGTTTCGTCGAGCAACTGCGCAGCCGCTATGGCGTGCCGGACGCGGTGGTCGCGCAAGCCTGGCTCGACCACCCCGAAGCGCTCGGCTTGCTGGCCGAGCAGGCGGCGTTCCCCAGCGTGCGCAGTGTGCGGCACAAACCGGGCGGCCCCGAGTCGCCGGCGCAGGTCGGCCAGTGCCGCAGCCTGATGAGTGACGAACGCTGGCGCCACGGCTTTGCCGCGCTGCATGGCCTGGGCCTGAACTTTGATTTGCAGACCCCGTGGTGGAACCTGCCCGAAGCCGAGCGGCTGGCGCGTGATTTCCCACAGACCACGCTGATTCTCAACCATGCAGGACTGCCGGCCGACCGTAGCGAACAAGGCCTGGCAGGCTGGCATGCAGCAATGTCGCGATTCGCCGAACAGCCCAATGTGGTGGTGAAAATTTCCGGCCTGGGCCAGCGCGGCAAGGCCTGGCGCGCGCAAGACAACGCCTGGATCGTCAGCGAAATCATCGCCATGTTCGGCAGCGAGCGGGCCATGTTTGCCAGCAACTTTCCGGTCGACAGCCTGTGCGGCTCGTTCGACGACATCTACACCGGCTTCAAACAGATCGTCCGGCATTTGCCGCACGCCGATCAGCAGCGGCTGTTCTACAGCACGGCACGGCGCATCTACCGTTGCGAACCTACAGCCACCGAACAGACAGCCACCGAGCAAGCGTGGCCTGAACAAACCCTGAGGAGTCAATTATGAGCAAGCCCCGCATCGCGATGGTCCTGGGAGACCCGGCCGGCATCGGTCCTGAACTGATCGCTCGTCTTCTGTCCGAACCCCAGGCGCGCAGCCAGGCGCAGGTCATCCTGATCGGCGACGAGGCCGAGATGCAGCGCGGCATGCGCATCGCCGGCGTCGAGTTTCCCTATCGCCACGTCAGCTCGGTGGACAACCTCGACTTCAGCGACGACACGCCGTTGTTCTTCAACTATCGCGGCGACACCGAGGGCGAGTTCGTGCGCAGCGAAGCCAGCGCCAAGGGCGGCCGCTATTGCCTGGATACCTTCGAGATTGCCCTGAAACTGACCGCCGAGAAAAACACCGATGCGGTGCTGTTCGGGCCACTGAACAAGACCTCGTTGCACATGGCCGGCATGGACCACAGCGACGAGCTGCACTGGTTCGCCGAGCAGCTGGGTTTTGACGGGCCGTTCTGTGAATTCAACGTGCTGGACAACCTCTGGACTTCGCGGGTGACCTCGCACGTCTCGCTGGCCTCGGTGCCAAGCCTGCTCAGTCACGACAAGGTGGTGCAAGCCATCGAACTGATCGACACCGCGCTCAAGCGCAACGGCCTGAGCAAACCGCGCATCGGCGTGTGCGGCCTCAACCCGCACAACGGCGACAACGGCTCGTTCGGTCGCGAAGAAATCGACATCATCGCCCCGGCGGTGCGCACCGCGCAGGCCAAGGGCATCGCCGCCGACGGGCCGTATCCGGGCGATACCATCTTTCTCAAGGTGCAAGGCGATGCCAGCGCCTTCGACGCGGTGGTGACCATGTACCACGACCAGGGCCAGATCGCGATCAAACTGATGGGCTTCTCGCGTGGCGTCACGGTGCAGGGCGGCCTGCCGATCCCGATCACCACGCCGGCGCATGGCACGGCATTCGACATCGCAGGGCAGGGCAAGGCCAACCCTGGCGCGATTCGCCAGGCCTTCGAGATCGCCTGCCGGATGGGGCGCAACAACGCCTGATCAGGCTGCACACCGTTTTAAACAGCTATCTTTTGCCGCATGCCGTGCTCTGCACGTCATGCGGTTTTTTTATGCCTTCCTATAACTCCTTCAGCAAACATCCCCGCCCAGCCATTACCTGTGGCTATCACTGGATATGGATAAGTGATTAGCCGCTCATCCCCGTAACTGGCTAAATCAGCCCATCGATTCGTCGACAACAACTACAAAAAGCCCGTCCCTCCACCGCAGGGACACATCGGCAAAAGGAACACTTCTGATGGAACACTCCGCTACTGTACCGGCGCTCGAACGCGCCATCGGCAAGAGCCGCCTGCGGCTGATGCCCTTCCTGATCCTCATGTACATCCTGGCGTTCATTGATCGTTCCAACGTGGGTTTTGCCAAGGCTGCGCTATTGGCCGACACCGGGCTGGGCGATGCGGCGTTCGCGTTTGGCGCAAGCATCTTCTTTATCGGTTATGCCTTCTTCGAGGTGCCCAGCAACTACATGCTGCACAAGCTCGGCGCCAAGGTCTGGCTGTGCCGGATCATGGTCACCTGGGGGCTGGTGTCGGCGGCGATGATGTTTGCCCACGACGCCTACACCTTCTACGCACTGCGCTTTTTGCTCGGTGTCGCCGAGGCCGGTTTCTTCCCCGGCATCATCCTGTACCTCACCTACTGGTTCCCGGCGCAGAGCCGTGGTCAGGCGCTGGGCCTGTTCTATTTCGGCTTGCCGCTGGCGCTGGTGCTCGGCAGCCCGCTGTCGGGCTGGCTGCTGGAATTTCACGGTGTGTTCGGCCTGAAAAACTGGCAGTGGCTGTTCGTGGTCGAGGGCCTGATGGCCTCGGTGGTCGGGGTTGTCGCCTACTTCTACCTGGTCAATCGCCCATCCGAAGCCCGCTGGTTGAGCAGCGAGGAAAAACAGGCGCTGCAAACCGCGCTGGCCCAAGAAGATGCGCGCAAACAGCAGAGCAGCCCGCATTCGTTCCTCAGCGCGTTGCGTAACCGTCGCGTGCTGAAATTCTGCCTGGCCTATTTCACCGTGCAGATGAGCGTCTACGGCGTGGTGTTTTATCTGCCGACCCGCATCGCCGGGCTGCTCGACGGGCACATCGGCCTGAGCGTCGGTCTGATCACCGCGATTCCGTGGGTCTGTGCGCTCATCGTCACTCGCCTGATCACCCGTTACGCCGACCGCACCGGCCAGCATCAGCGCCTGGCGGTGTGCATGCTCGGCATGGCGGCGCTGGGCATTGCCGCCTCGGCATTGGGTTCGAGCATGGTGCCGGTGGTGTTGGCGTTCTGCTTTGCCGCCGCCGGATTCGTCGCCGTGCAGCCGCTGTTCTGGACCATTCCCACCAGCTACCTCAGCGGTGCGGCCGCGGCCGGCGGCATTGCCCTGATCAACTCCATCGGCAACCTGGGCGGCTTTGTGGCGCCGAACCTCAAGACGGTCATGGAAACCCAGTTCGCCGATCCACGGGCCGGCATGTTCGCCCTGGCGGCGGTCGGCATCATCGGCGCCATCCTGCTGGCGCGGCTCAATCGCCAGGACGCCGGAACCTCTTCCCCGCAGCCGCAACCCGCTCAAGTCGGCTGACTTAAAACAAGCACTAGAAAAGGAAACCTGACGCATGAAAATCAAAGCGATTCGTACCCGTGTATTCGAGTGGAAAGGCAAGGTCGTTCCGCCACAGGCGCATTTTTGCACCAATGCCAGCGACATCCTGTTCGAGCGTGGCGACGCCATGGGCTCGTTCCGTTTCCACGGCTGGCTGGTGGTGGAAGTCGAAACCGACACCGGCATCGTCGGCATCGGCAACTGCGCCCTGGCGCCACGGGTCGCCAAAGAGATCATCGACACCTATCTGGCGCCGATCGCCATCGGTGAAGACCCGTTCGACAACGAATACATCTGGCAGAAAATGTACCGCCAAAGTCACGCCTGGGGCCGCAAAGGCATCGGCATGGCGGCCATCTCGGCCATCGACATCGCGGTCTGGGACATCATGGGCAAGGCGGTCAACAAGCCGGTGTTCAAACTGCTGGGCGGGCGTACCAAAGAGAAGATCTGGACCTACGCCTCCAAGCTGTATGCCAACGACAATATCGACCTGTTCCTTGAAGAAGCCCAGGGCTACCTGAACCAGGGTTTCAACGCGCTGAAAATGCGTTTCGGCTACGGCCCCAAGGACGGCCCGGCCGGCATGCGCCGCAACATCGAGCAGGTCCGTGCGCTGCGTGAACTGGCTGGCCCCGACGTCGACATCATGCTCGAATGCTACATGGGCTGGACCCTGGAATACGCCCGGCGCATGTTGCCGAAACTGGCCGAATTCGAGCCGCGCTGGCTGGAAGAGCCGGTGATTGCCGACGACATCGAGGGCTACGCCGAACTCAAGAAGATGGGCATCATGCCGATCTCCGGCGGTGAGCACGAGTTCACCTCGTATGGCTTCAAGGACCTGCTGGAGCGCCGCGCCGTCGACGTGATCCAGTACGACACCAACCGCGTCGGCGGCATTACCGCTGCGCGCAAGATCAACGCTTTGGCCGAGGCCTGGTCGGTGCCGGTCATCCCGCATGCCGGGCAGATGCACAACTACCACCTGACCATGTCGACCACCGCTTCGCCGATGGCCGAGTTCTTCCCGGTGTTCGACGTCGAGGTCGGCAACGAGCTGTTCTACTACGTGTTCAAGGGCGAGCCGCAACCGGTCAACGGCTTTATCCAGCTCGACGACAACACGCCCGGCCTGGGCCTGGAAATCTCCGATGAGTACCTGAGCGAATTCAACATCATCGAGTGATCAACGCCTGTCGACGTCGCCCGCAGTGGGCGGCGTCCTGGCTAAAGGGGTTTTCATGTCATCGAATAATGGACACAACTTCATCGGCGGACAATTCATCGACGGGCAACGCAGCGCACAAGGCTCGGTCTTGCTGCACAGCGTGGCGGCCAGCAGCGGCGAGCCGCTGGCTCATCCTTTTGTGCAAGCCACCGAAGCCGAGGTCGACGCCGCCGCGCGTGCGGCGCAAACGGCCTACCCGATTTTCCGTAACCTGCCGGCCGAGCAGCGTGCGCAGTTTCTCGACAGCATCGCCGATGAACTGGACGCACTCGACAGCACGTTCATCGATCTGGTGTGCGCTGAAACTGCCTTGCCCACTGCGCGCATTCAAGGCGAACGGGCGCGCACCAGCGGCCAGATGCGCCTGTTTGCCAAGGTGCTGCGCCGCGGTGATTTTTATGGTGCGCGGATCGACCGCGCCTTGCCGCAACGCCAGCCACTGCCCCGGCCAGACCTGCGCCAGTACCGCATCGGCGTTGGCCCGGTCGCGGTGTTCGGTGCGAGCAATTTTCCACTGGCCTTTTCCACCGCGGGCGGCGACACCGCCTCGGCACTGGCGGCCGGCTGCCCGGTGGTGTTCAAGGCGCACAGCGGGCACATGGCAACCGCCGAACGGGTGGCCGAAGCCATCCTTCGCGCTGCCGAACGCACCGGCATGCCGGCGGGCGTGTTCAACATGATCTATGGCGGCGGCGTCGGCCAATGGCTGGTCAGCCATCCGGCGATTCAGGCGGTCGGTTTTACCGGCTCGCTCAAGGGCGGCAATGCCTTGAGCCAACTGGCGGCGCAGCGACCACGGCCGATTCCGGTGTTCGCCGAAATGTCGAGCATCAACCCGGTGTTCCTGTTGCCCGAGGCGCTGAGCCTGCACGGTGAGCGCATTGCCGCTGAATTGGCCGGCTCTGTCGCCCTCGGCTGTGGCCAGTTCTGCACCAGTCCAGGCCTGGTCATCGGTGTGCGCAGCGCAGCGTTCAGCGCCTTTATTGCGCAACTGGGCGCCAAACTTGCCGATCAGACGCCGCAAAGCATGCTCAACGCAGGCACGCTGGCCAGTTACGAGCAGGGCCTGCAACGCCTGCACGAGCATCCGGGCATCACGCATCTGGCCGGGCAGGCGCAACAGGGCAATAAAGCCTGCGCGCAATTGTTCCAGGCCCAGGCGCGACTGCTGCTGGAGGGCGATGAGGTATTGCAGGAAGAAGTCTTCGGCCCGGCCACGGTGGTGGTCGAACTCGACGATCAGGCGATGCTGCGCCAGGCACTCGATGGCCTCAACGGCCAGCTCACCGCCACGGTGATTGGCGAACAACAGGAACTGGCCAGCCATGCCTGGCTGCTGGAAGCGTTGCAGGAAAAGGTCGGCCGTATTCTGCTCAACGGCTACCCGACCGGCGTCGAAGTCTGCGATGCGATGGTGCATGGCGGGCCGTATCCTGCGACCTCCGACGCGCGCGGCACCTCGGTGGGCTCGCTGGCCATCGAGCGCTTCCTGCGCCCGTTGTGCTTCCAGAACTACCCGGATGACCTGCTGCCCGAGGCTCTCAAGGACGCCAACCCGCTGGGGATTCGGCGGCTGGTGGATGGCCAGACAGAAGAGGCCTGACGACACCGCGGCAAGCACTCGGACGACCGGCTGCGTTAGCCGTCGTGAAGTTTCAGCGTTTCGCCGATTCTTGTGAGCGCTTCGCACTCAATCGCGAGCTAAGGGGGCGGCCATCCGCCTCGCTCCTACAGAATTTTTGTCGTACTGACTATCAAGGCCAGCCCAAGATCCGTGGGAGCGAGCGCCAGCTCGCGAAGGCGTCGTGTCAGGCGGAAAATCTGTCGCCTGTGCAGGCCCTTTCGCGAGCTAAGGGGGCGGCCATCCGCCTCGTTCCTGCGGAGTTTGTGTCGTACTGACTATCAAGGCCAGCCCAAGATCCGTAGGAGCGAGCGCCAGCTCGCGAAGGCGTTGTGTCAGGCGGAAAATCTGTCGCCTGTGCAAGCCCTTTCGCGAGCTTGAAGGGGCGGCCATCCGCCTCGCTCCTACGGTTGTGCTGAGTCGGCTTGTTCGTTGAGCAAGTTGAACACCGTGATTTTCACTGCGCTGTCCAGTTCAACCCAGGCCAGTCCTGTCGTTGCGCGGTAATCGCCGAGCAGCAAGGGCCTGGCGACCACGTTGCCCGGCAGCGCGCGTGCGGCGTTGGCGGGCAGCAGGCCAATGCCCAGGCCTGCCGATACCAGCGCCAGCATGGTGGTGAACTCGCCAAGTTCGGAGGCGATGATCAGCGGCGCGTCATGGTTTCTTAGCGCCTGCATAAGTTCATCATGAAACCCCGGCGCATAACGCCGGGCGAGCACCAGCAGCGGCCATTGCGCCAGGTCTGCGGGCTGCAAGGTGCTGCTTGCCGCCAACGGGTGGTCGTGGGGCAGGGCAATCACCACGCTTTCCTGCAGCATCGCCAGCGTCTGGATGCCGGGGTAACTGGCCGGCAGGCGCATCAGGCCAAAATCCAGTTGACCCTGTTTCAAGGCCGCCGCCTGATCCGGGCCGGGCATGTCCTTGAGTTCCAGTTCGATGCGCGGAAAGCGTTCATGCACGGTGCGGATCAGCGTCGGCAACAATTCGGCCAGCACCGAGGACACAAATCCCAAACGCACACGACCGATTTCACCACGCCCACCGGCCCTGGCCACATCGGCGGCATGCGCGGCCTGGTGCAGGGTCGCCTGGGCTTCAGGCAGAAACAGCACGCCCACGGCGGTCAAGGCCACCGAATGCCGGTTGCGTTCGAACAGGCGCACGCCCAGTTCCTCTTCCAGCAGCTTGATCTGCATGCTCAAGGCCGGCTGCACAATCGCCAGCCGTTGCGCGGCACGGCCAAAATGCAGCTCTTGGGCGAGGACGACGAACGAGCGCAGGTGTTTGATTTCCATTCGGAGGCTCGGCAGTGAAGGGTTGAAAAACACTGATCATGGATTTTGATCACGGGATCAGCAATGACGATTGGACGTGATTCCCACGCTGGGTTGAAGTGGCGGCAAAGGCATTGCCACTTCAATGGCGTGGAGAACAACAGCATGGCATTCACCCTCGATAGTTTTCAATTGCACGGGCGTCGTGCCCTGATCACCGGTTCCTGTCGCGGCATTGGCCTGGAGCTGGCGCGCGGGCTGGGCGCTGCCGGTGCCACGGTGGTGATCAATCATCGCAATGCAGACAAGGCACAACAGGTGGCCGAGCAACTGCGCGAGGAGGGCATCAACACGGCAATCGCCGCTTTCGATGTCACCGATCGCGCACAGTTATTCGACGCGATCGACACCTTCGAGGCGCGCATCGGTGCCATCGACATTCTGGTCAACAACGCCGGTATCCAGCGCCGTGCGCCGCTGGATGAGTTTGCTGCCAGCGACTGGCACGACATCATGAAGGTCAATCTGGACGGCGTATTCCATGTGTCCCAGGCCGTGGCCCGGCACATGCTCAAGCGCGGGCGCGGCAAGATCATCAACATCTGCTCGGTGCAGAGCGAGCTGGCGCGGCCCTCGATTGCGCCGTATGCCGCCTCCAAGGGCGCGGTGAAAATGCTTACCAAGGGCATGTGCGCCGAATGGGCGCGCCACGGCATTCAGGCCAACGGCCTGGCCCCCGGTTACTTCGCCACCGAAATGAACCAGGCGCTGGTCGACGACCAGGCGTTCTCCGAATGGTTGTGCAAGCGCACGCCGGCCGGACGCTGGGGGCGGGTCGAGGAGCTGTGTGGCGCCGCGGTGTTTCTCGCCAGCCCGGCTTCCGACTTCATCAACGGCCAGACGC
This sequence comes from Pseudomonas sp. HP_08, assembly GCF_055284095.1. Lineage (NCBI taxonomy): Bacteria > Pseudomonadati > Pseudomonadota > Gammaproteobacteria > Pseudomonadales > Pseudomonadaceae > Pseudomonas > Pseudomonas sp. HP_08. The sequence continues at coordinate 41,551 of NZ_JBTOQC010000025.1, forward strand.
TGCTCGTCGACGGCGGCATGACCAGCGTGGTCTGAATTCTTTTCCCATTCCTGAAAACAACAACAACAGGGGTAATCCATGACGACTCTCAAACATGCCTCTCTCAAACATGCCTCGGCGCCGCCCACCGAGCACAACGCCGCTGCGCCAGCCTTGACCAAGGGCTTTGCGACCAAGCGCTGGCTGTACCTGATTCCGCTGATTTTCATCACCTACAGCCTGGCGTATCTGGACCGCGCCAACTATGGGTTTGCCAGTGCGGCCGGCATCGAGCAGGACCTGGGCATCACCAAGAGCACCTCGTCGCTGATCGGTGCGCTGTTTTTTCTTGGCTACTTTTTCTTTCAGGTGCCGGGGGCGATTTATGCGCAGAAATACAGCGTGCGCAAACTGGTGTTCTGGAGCCTGATTCTCTGGGGCCTGTGCGCCATGGCCACCGGCATGGTCACCAACATCCCGATGCTGATGTTCATCCGGGTGTCGCTGGGCATCGTCGAGGCGGCGGTGATGCCGGCGATGCTGATCTTCATCAGCAACTGGTTCACCCGCAAGGAACGCTCGCGCGCCAACACCTTTCTGGTGCTGGGCAACCCGGTCACCGTGCTGTGGATGTCGGTGCTCTCGGGCTATCTGATCCAGGCCTGGGGCTGGCGTGAAATGTTCATCATCGAAGGCGCACCGGCGGTGTTGTGGGCCTTTGTCTGGTGGCGCCTGGCACGCGACAAACCCGACCAGGTGACCTGGCTGACCGATGCCGAGAAAAGCCGTCTGGCCAGCGTGCTGGCCGAGGAGCAGAAGGGCATCAAGGCGGTGCGCAATTACCGCCAGGCCTTTACCAGCCCGGTGGTGATCCAGCTGTGCTGCGTGCATGCACTGTGGAGCATCGGCGTGTACGGCTTCATCATGTGGCTGCCGACCATCATCAAGCAGGCCGCGGCTGCCGACATCGTCACGGTGGGCTGGTTGAGCGCGGTGCCGTATGTCGCGGCGGTGGCGACCATGCTGCTGTTGTCGTGGGCCTCCGACAAGACCCAACAGCGCAAACACTTTGTCTGGCCGCTGCTGGCGTTGGGCGCGTTGGCGTTCTTCTGCTCGTACCTGCTGGGGTCGAGCCATTTCTGGCTGTCGTTTGCCTTGCTGACCGTGGCCGGCGCCGCACTGTATGCGCCTTATGGACCGTTCTTCGCGCTGATCCCGGAGATCCTGCCGGCCAATGTGTTCGGCGGCGCAATTGGTCTGATCAACGCTTGTGGCGCACTGGGCGCCTTTGTCGGCTCGTGGATCGTCGGCCACCTGATCGGCCTGACCGGCAATCCGGGCGCGGCGTATATCTTCATGACCGTCGGCGTGCTGTCTTCAGCCGTGTTGATGGCGTGGGTGAAGATAGGCAAGCGCGCCTGAGCCTGGTTTAAATGCTGAGCAATTCTCTCACCGGCAATCTGTTGGTTGTTTTCAGCTCGCGCAACGAAAGGTTGGAGCGAATGCTGGAAACACCCGGCAGCTTGCGCAGCACTTTCTCGACAAAGCGGCTGTAGCCGTCCAGGTCCTTGGCGACCACTTGCAGCAGATAATCCGCCTCGCCAGTGGTGTTGTGGCAACTGAGCACTTGCGGGGCCGACTCGATGATCCGCTCGAAAATCGCTGTCGCTTCTTCGCTGTGCTCATGGCAGGAGATCTGCACGAACGCCATGACGCCAATGCCTAGTTGCTTGCGATTCAATACCGCCTGATAGCCCTCGATGATGCCGCTTTCTTCAAGGCGCTTTTGCCGGCGCCAGCAGGACGCCTCGCTGAGCGCCAGTTGCTCGGCGAGCTTCACATTCGACAGCCTGCCGTCGCGTTGCAGGCGTTCGGCAATTGCAATGTCCAGCTTATCCAGGGCGGTGCTCATGAAAGAATCCTGCTTGTATTAAGTGTTTCCTGAAGCCTAATTTCATTTTTCGTGAAGCGTCAATTGCATTCTGCAAAGTAATTTCAGACCGCTCATTCATAATTTTCAGGGCGTTTTCCAGACAGAGGTGACCCCCATGAAAGCTGTTGTCTACGAAGCCTTTTCCCAGCCACCCAGCTTGATGACCGTGGATGACCCCACGCCCGAACGTCACGGCGTCGTCGTTCAGGTGCTGGGTACCGGCGTGTGCCGCAGCGACTGGCATGGCTGGAAAGGTCATGACCCGGACATCCAGTTGCCGCATGTGCCCGGCCATGAACTGGCGGGCGTAGTGGTCGCCACAGGCTCGGACGTCAGAAAGTGGAACGTGGGCGACCGCATCACCGTGCCGTTCGTGGGCGGCTGCGGTGCGTGCCCTGAATGCAACAGCGGCAACCAGCAGGTCTGCCACACGCAGTTCCAGCCGGGCTTCACCCATTGGGGCTCGTTTGCGCAATACGTCGGCATACATCAGGCGGACCTGAACCTGGTGGCGCTGCCGGAGAACATGGATTACGCGACCGCAGCCAGCCTGGGCTGCCGCTTTGTCACCTCGTTCCGCGCGGTGGTGGACCAGGGTCGGGTCAGCGCCGGGCAGTGGGTGGCGGTGCACGGTTGTGGTGGCGTGGGCCTGTCGGCGGTGATGATCGCCCAGGCGGTCGGCGCCAATGTCATCGCCATCGACATTGCCGAAGACAAGCTGGCACTGGCACGTTCATTGGGCGCGGTGGCGACCATCAATGCCAGCCAGGTCGCCAGCGTGGTCGAGGCCGTGCAGGAAATCACCCAGGGCGGCGCGCATGTGTCACTCGACGCGCTGGGGCACCCGACCACCTGTTTCAACTCCATCAGCAACCTGCGCCGGCGTGGCCGGCATGTGCAAGTGGGCCTGATGCTGGCCGACCACAGCACACCGGCCATTCCCATGAGCAAAGTCATCGGGCATGAACTGGAAATCGTCGGCAGCCACGGCATGCAGGCGCACCGCTACGGCGCGATGATCGAAATGATCACCTCGGGCAAGCTGGCGCCGGAAAAACTGGTGGGCAAAACCATCAGCCTGGAACAGTCCATCGATGCCCTGGTGAACATGGACCGGTTTGAAACGGCGGGGGTGACGGTCGTTACAGCGTTCTGAGGCTCAGGAAGAGCGCCAGGGGCTGTCGCGCATTAAAAGCAGAGCAAGAGCTTTTGATCTTGATCTTGATCTTGATCTTCTACGCAAATGTGACAGGCGCCGCAGAACGCGACTTGGGCGCAAGGCCGAGTGCAGGCGACACGGAGTCGGGGAGCGAGGCATGGATGCCGAGCCAGCGCCGCTGGGCCAGGGACGGCCCATCGGCGCGGCCCGATGGAGTGGCG
>NZ_JBTOQC010000026.1:0-37091 GCF_055284095.1 Pseudomonas sp. HP_08
CGCTTGCCCGCGACCGGCTGCGTTAGCAGTCGTAAATTTTCAGCGTTTCCGAGATTTTGCGAGCGCTACGCACTCGGTCGCGGGCAAGCGCGCTCCTACGGGGGGTTCGCTTATCCGCCAAATATGGAAACAAAATCATGCTGCAAGTCGAAAAGCTTCACCAATATTACGGCGGCAGCCACATTCTGCGTGGCCTGTCGTTCGAGGCTAAAGTCGGCGAGGTCACCTGCCTGCTGGGCCGTAACGGCGTGGGCAAGACCACGCTGCTCAAGGTGCTGATGGGCCTGTTGCCGTCCAAAGAGGGCAGCGTGCAGTGGGAAGGCAAGCCCATCACCTCGCTCAAGCCGCACCAACGGGTGCATGCCGGCATCGCTTATGTGCCGCAGGGCCGGGAGATTTTCGGCAGGCTGACCGTCGAGGAAAACCTGCTGATGGGCCTGTCGCGCTTTCCCGGCAGCCAGGCCAAGGAAGTGCCCGCGCATATCTACGAACTGTTTCCGGTGTTGCTGCAAATGAAGCATCGACGTGGCGGCGACCTGTCGGGCGGTCAGCAACAGCAACTGGCTATCGGCCGCGCCCTGGCCAGCCGCCCGCGCCTGCTGATTCTCGATGAGCCCACCGAAGGTATTCAGCCGTCGGTGATCAAGGAAATCGGCGCGGTGATCAAGCGTCTGGCCGAACAGGGCGACATGGCCATTCTGCTGGTCGAGCAGTTCTATGATTTTGCCGCCGAACTGGCCGACCAGTACCTGGTGATGTCACGCGGCGAGATCGTCCAGCAAGGCCGTGGCGACACCATGGAAGCCGAAGGCGTGCGCGGGCTGGTGACGATCTGATGGACTGGTTAAGGTGTGTCCGTCTGTCTATAGAGCCATGAACGCATGAATTTGCCTGCCCACACCGCACTGTTCACGCCCAGCTGGAATGCCGAGCTGGAGCTGGGCTATGCGCGCTTTGGCGACAGCACCCGTCCGGTGCAGCGCCGTCACCTCGGGCCGTTGCGGGTGCAAAAGCACCTGTATGCCGAAGGTCCCGAGGTGTGCCAACACATCATCGTCCACCCGCCGGGCGGGATTGCCGGCGGCGACCGGCTGGATATTTCGGCGCGTGTCGGGCCAGAGGCCTGGGCGCAACTGACCAGCCCCGGCGCGGCCAAGTGGTATCGCGCCGCCGGTCCTGCCTTTCAGCATTTGAACCTGCATGTCGAATCCGGCGCGACCCTTGAGTGGCTGCCGCAGGAAACCATTGTCTTCAGCCAGGCCAGGGCCGAGCTGGACACCCATATCGAACTGCATGGCGATGCGCGCCTGTGTTATTGGGACGTGGTGGCGCTGGGCCGACCGGCCAGTGGCGAGCGCTTCGATGAAGGTTATTTTCAGTCGCACCTGCAGATACGCCGCGATGGCCGCCTGCTCTGGCATGAGCGCCAGCGCATCGAGGGCGGCGACGGCTTGCTCGATTCGCCCATCGGCCTGGACGGCAAGACGGTCTTCGCCACGCTGTTGATGACCGGCGAGATCGACAGCGAGTTGCTGGAAACCTGCCGCTCGTTGAAGATGCCCAACCCGGTGCGCGGCGATCTCAGCCAGGTGCCGGGGCTGATCGTGGCCCGCTGCCTGGCCGATGAGGCACTGCATGCGCGGGCCTGGCTGATCGAAATCTGGAACCGCCTGCGCCCGGCCTTGCTGGGCCGCGAAGCGGTTGTGCCAAGAATCTGGAACACGTAGACATGCAAACGGAGTCCTCATGGACCTGACGCCCCGCGAAAAAGACAAAATGCTGATTTTTACCGCAGGCCTGGTGGCCGAGCGCCGGCTGGCGCGCGGTCTGAAGCTCAATTACCCGGAGGCCATGGCGCTGATCAGTGCCGCCCTGCTCGAAGGCGCGCGTGACGGCCAGACAGTGGCCGAGCTGATGCACTACGGCACTACCCTGCTCAGCCGCGATCAGGTGATGGAGGGCATCCCGGAGATGATCCCGGAAATCCAGGTCGAGGCGACTTTCCCCGACGGCACCAAGCTGGTGACTGTGCATCAACCGATTGCCTGAGCCCTATTGCCCGAGTAAAGAATTGCCATGGACATCCTGATTCGCGACGCCCTGCCCGCCGACCTGCCCGGCGTGCTGGCGATCTACAACGATGCGGTGCTCAACACCACCGCGATCTGGAACGAGCAGCCGGTCGATCTGGCCAACCGCCAGGCCTGGTACGCCGCCCGCCAGACACAGGCTTACCCGATTCTGGTGGCCGTCGATGCCGCAGGTGAGGTGCTGGGCTATTCATCGTTCGGCGACTGGCGGCCCTTTGAAGGCTTTCGGCACACCGTCGAACACTCGGTGTATATCCGCGCCGACCAGCGCGGCCGCGGCCTGGGGCCAACGCTGATGAAGGCGCTGATCGAGCGCGCCCGCGCCTGCGACAAGCACATCATGGTCGCCGCCATCGAAAGCGGTAACGCCGCCTCCGTGGCCCTGCACGAGCGCCTTGGCTTCACCATTACCGGACACATGCCGCAGGTGGGCACCAAGTTCGGCCGCTGGCTGGACCTGACCTTCATGCAACTGGACCTGTCGCCGGGCGCTATTGCCCCGGCGTCGCAAGCCCCCCAAAAAACCTGACAGGACGTTTTCATGAACCCCGGACAATTGCGACGCGTCACCGTGGACAGTTTTGCCCATTACCGCCACGGGCTGGCCGGGCTGTTGCTCGATGCCGTGCAGCACGGCGCGTCGGTAGGGTTCATGGCCGATCTGGATGAAGCGCAGGCGCTGGCCTGGGTCGATGGCCTGAAAACCGAGATCGGCGCAGGCAGCCTGTTGCTGTGGGTGGTGGTGGAGCACGAACAGGTGCTGGCCAGTGTGCAACTGGTGCTGTGCCAGAAAGCCAACGGCCTCAACCGTGCCGAGGTGCAGAAGCTCATGGTGTTGCACCGCGCCCGCCAACGCGGCCTGGGCCGTCAGTTGATGACGGTGCTGGAACAGGCCGCCATGCAGCAACAACGCGGCCTGTTGCACCTGGACACCGAAGCGCAGTCGCCGGCCGAAGCGTTCTACCGCGCGCTGGGTTACAACCGCGTCGGCGAGCTGCCCGATTACTGCGCCACCCCCGAAGGCCGTTACCGGCCAACCGCCATTTATTTCAAGACTTTGAGGCACGCCCAATGATTCCTGGCCAATACCAGATCCAGCCCGGCGAGATCGAACTCAACGCCGGCCGCCGCACATTGAGCCTGACGGTCGCCAACAGCGGCGACCGGCCCATTCAGGTGGGTTCGCACTTTCACTTTTTCGAAACCAACGACGCCCTGACCTTCGACCGCGCCGCCAGCCGCGGCATGCGCCTGAACATCCCGGCCGGCACCGCCGTGCGCTTCGAGCCTGGGCAATCACGCGAAGTCGAACTGGTGGATCTTGCCGGCCTGCGCAAGGTATACGGCTTTGCCGGCCGCGTAATGGGCGACCTGTAGGAGCCCGCTTGCCGGTGACCGGCTGCGTTAGCAGTCGTAAATTTTCAGCGTTTCACAGATTTCTGTGAGCGCTTCGCACTCAATCGCGGGCAAGCGCGCTCCTACCCGGCCCGCGTGAAAACGTAGAGCGCGACGGTCAATACAAGGAAACACCATGAAAATTTCCAGACAAGCCTACGCCGACATGTTCGGCCCCACGGTTGGCGACAAGGTTCGCCTGGCCGATACCGAGCTGTGGATCGAGGTCGAGAAAGACTTCACCACGTATGGCGAAGAGGTGAAATTCGGCGGCGGCAAGGTGATCCGTGATGGCATGGGCCAGGGCCAGTTGCTGGCATCCGAGGTGGTCGATACGCTGATCACCAACGCGCTGATCATCGACCACTGGGGCATCGTCAAGGCCGACGTCGGCCTCAAGAACGGGCGCATCGCGGCCATCGGCAAGGCCGGCAACCCGGATATCCAGCCCGATGTGACCATCGCCATCGGCGCGGCCACCGAGGTGATTGCCGGCGAAGGCATGATCCTCACCGCTGGCGGCGTCGACACGCACATTCACTTCATCTGCCCGCAGCAGATCGAAGAAGCGCTGATGAGCGGCGTGACCACCATGATTGGCGGCGGCACGGGGCCGGCCACCGGCACCAACGCCACCACCGTGACCCCAGGCCCGTGGCACATGGCGCGCATGCTCCAGGCCGCCGATTCGTTTCCGATGAACATCGGTTTCACCGGCAAGGGCAACGCCAGCCTGCCGGAGCCGTTGATCGAGCAGGTCAAGGCCGGCGCCATTGGCTTGAAACTGCACGAAGACTGGGGCACGACGCCTGCGGCCATCGACAACTGCCTGAGCGTGGCCGATGACTATGACGTGCAGGTGGCGATCCACACCGACACGCTGAACGAGTCGGGTTTTGTCGAAACCACCCTGGGCGCGTTCAAGGGCCGCACCATTCACACCTACCACACCGAAGGCGCCGGTGGCGGCCATGCGCCGGACATCATCAAGGCCTGCGGCTCGCCCAACGTGCTGCCCAGCTCGACCAACCCGACCCGGCCGTTTACCCGCAACACCATCGACGAACACCTCGACATGCTGATGGTCTGCCATCACCTGGACCCGAGCATCGCCGAAGACGTGGCCTTTGCCGAAAGCCGCATCCGTCGCGAAACCATCGCCGCCGAAGACATTCTTCACGATCTGGGCGCGTTTTCGATGCTCAGTTCCGACAGCCAGGCCATGGGCCGGGTCGGCGAAGTGATCCTGCGCACCTGGCAAACCGCCGACAAGATGAAAAAGCAGCGCGGCCCGCTGCCTGAAGACGCACCGGGCAACGACAACTTCCGCGCCAAGCGCTACATCGCCAAGTACACCATCAACCCGGCAATCACCCACGGCATCAGCCATGAAGTCGGTTCGGTCGAAGTGGGCAAATGGGCCGATCTGGTGCTGTGGCGTCCGGCGTTCTTCGGGGTCAAGCCGACCCTGATTCTCAAGGGCGGGGCGATTGCCGCCAGCCTGATGGGCGACGCCAACGCTTCTATCCCGACCCCGCAACCGGTGCACTACCGCCCGATGTTCGCCAGTTACGGTGCTTCGATCCATGCCACCAGCCTGACCTTTATCAGCCAGGCGGCGTTCGATGCCGGCGTGCCGCAATCACTGGACCTGAAAAAGCAGATTGGCGTGGTCAAGGGCTGCCGCAATGTGCAGAAGAAGGACCTGATCCACAACGATTACCTGCCGGTCATCGATGTCGATCCGCAGACCTATCAGGTCAAGGCCGATGGAGTATTGCTGTGGTGCGAACCGGCTGACGTTCTGCCGATGGCGCAGCGGTATTTTCTGTTCTAGACCCGTACCGGGCCGACCCGCGCGTTTTCAATGCTGCGGGTCAGCTCGGACTCAAGGTAATAACCGACGATCTGGCTACCCACCTGCCGCCCCCGCTCAAGAAACACCGTGGTCGGCGCATGGTTGATGTCGAAACGCGCGGCGCTGGCGGGGTTGCGGGTCACTGCAACCGGTATCTGCGTGCGGTCCAGCTCAATGGCGACCCTGAAGAACTCACTGTCAGGGTACTTGTCACTGGCGGCCAGCGCGTCGATCACCCGGTCCATTTGCGCACTGGCGTTTTCAGTGCCCCGGGCATTGACCTTGATCACATCGGAGAACTGGACGATCACCAGACTGGCCCGCGATTGCACGACCCGCCGGTCAAACTGCGCATCGTCCAGGTCAATGACGGGATGGCTCATGACTCTCTCCTGCAGCAGATAACGGCCGTTGCACAAGGCTCGCCCTGTCGCAGGCCCGCGTCTACTGACAGAAATGACAGTAGACGCCCACCGGTAACGCCTTAGCGTCCCCAGTCACTGCGCGGATCAAAGCCTGCCTTTTCGGCCAGTTTCTGCCACAGGGCACGGCTGGCTTCGTCGTTCTGCTTGGGCATGACGATCTTCACCTGTGCGTACAGGTCGCCGCGCTGGCCCTGTTTGTCCTGCAAACCATTGCCCTTGACCCGCAGGCGCAATCCGTTCTGGCTGTCGGGGCGGATGGTCAGGTTGATGCGCCCCGTCAGGGTCGGCACCGCGACCTTGGTGCCCAGTGCGGCTTCCCACGGCGCCAGCGGCACGTTGATCACCAGGTCATGGCCTTCGACCTCGAACAGCGGGTGCGGCGCGAGACGAATGGTCAGGTACAGATCACCGTTTTCTCCGCCGCCCACGCCTGGCGCGCCCTGGTTCTTGAGGCGAATGCGCTCGCCGTCGGCCACGCCGGCAGGGATTTTCACGTTGAGGGTCTTGGTGACATCGGCCACGCGCTGACCGGCGGCGTTGTGCTGCGGCACCTTGTAGCTGATCTTCTTCGACTCGCCGGAAATGCTCTCTTCGAGAAAGATCGCCAGTTCCATGTCGACATCCTGGCCCTTGCGACCGCGCGGCTTTGCGCCCGCCTGGGCACGGCCACCGAAGATGGAACTGAAAAACTCGGAGAAGTCAGTGGTGTCGTTGCCAAACCCTCCGCCACCGGCGCCAGCGCGGCTCTGCCAGCCGGGCGGCGCCTGGAACGGCCGGCCCTGATGACCGTACTTGCGAATTTCGTCGTATTCGGCGCGTTTATCCGGGGTGCCAAGCACTTCGTAGGCCTCGGTGGCCTCCTTGAACTTGTCTTCGGCACCGGCTTCCTTGCTGACATCGGGATGGTACTTGCGCGCCAGCTTGCGATACGCGGCCTTGATCGCCTTGTCGTCGGCCGCAGGCTCTACCCCAAGAATCTTGTAATAGTCTTTGAAATCCATCGAACGCTCACCCGTCACCAATTATCGGCCGCTGCACAGACACCCGCAGGCGCTGTCAAGAGAATGACATCCGCAGCCGCTCAAAGTCGCAGAGTGTATCGACAAACGCACGCGATGGCCGAGTGCATCGCGGTCGTTTGTGCATTTCGTTACTCTTGCATCTCGTACGGCATGTAGGTCTGGTCGCCAATCTGCAGGTTGCGATAGCGCGGCTCGACCACCCGGGCCTTGCCCTGGCGGATCAGATCGGCCAGATCACCGCTCTCGTAGCCACCTTGCAGATAACCGGCCAGCACCCAGCGGCCGTCGTCGTTGCGCCGATAAAGCTCGATCTGCGCACCGCTTGCCGTAAACCTCAGCACTTCATTACGCCCGTCACCACTGAGATCGACCGCCCACAGCGTGCATTGCAAGCGGTTGCAGTCGAGGCTGCCCAGTTTGGGGTTGGCGAATTGTTCAGCACCTTCGACCGGCGTGCCGATCCAGGTGCGGTTGGCCTCGGTAATCGGCCGCTCGCGCAGCCGGGCATCGCGACCATCGTCCAGCCGCGAGCGAATCACCTCGCGGGTCGCGGCATCCCACTGCGGCTGCTGGTCCAGATGGCTCGACAACCACTCGAATTGCCGACGCCCGGCGTCGCCCAGTTTCCAGTACAGGTAATCGGCGTCGAAGCGCTCGGCAGGTGTGCGGCCATCCAGCAAGCGCTGTACCTGATTGCGCGCACTCAGCTCCTGCGCGTTGAACCATGGGCTGTGAATCGCCAGCAAAACGATACACACCAGCAACGCCAGCAACGGGTTGCTCACCCGCAGGCTGCCGAGCCACTGCGCCCGGTGGCGCAACACCGCATACAACGCCGCCAGGCTGTACAGCGCGGCAATCACCACCATCAATGCGGCGATGAAGCGCGACGGCGACAGGCCGTACTGGCTCAGGCGCAACCAGGTCGAATAACCGGCCAGCGCGGTCAACACCGGCAAACACATCAGGCCGATGTCGACCAGCCAGCGCAGCCCGCGTGGATACGGGCAACCCTGACGCCCGTCCTGAAACACGCCATTGACCAGAAACACCGTGATCGCCACCAGCGACAACAGAATCGCCGTGGCATAACCGGTCTTCCAGATCGACTCAAGGCCGGTAAACGGCAGGCTCAGGCTGAACAGCACCACGATCAGCGCCGCCAGTGGCGCCAGAAAGTGGCACAGGCTCAGCAGGATGCCGCGCAGCAGGCCGATGACCCGCTCGTTGTCGCGGCCCATGCGCATGCCCAGCGAAAACACCAGGCTCAGGCAGACGATGATCACATAGTGGTTATCGATGGCCTGCTTGAGCCAGACGATGCCGATCATCTCGAACAGGCTGGCGCACAGCTGCAACAGGCTCCAGAACAGGCACATGAGCAACAGCGCCAGCAGCACGACAAAAGCATTGTTCCAGGCATGGCGGAACAGCGCTTCATACGGCACCCGCCAGCGCACCCCCGACGGCCAGCCGAGAATGAACGCGGTGGCCACATACGTCACCAGCGTGCCGGCCAGCACCCAACTGGTCATCGACCAGCTCGGGTCATAGGCGTCATCCGGCGAGGAATGCCAGGACCACGCGGTGGCCTGCGCGATCAGCAGCGCCAGCAGGACACTCCAAAGCAAGGCCCGACGCTGCAAGGCCTCGCTGCCGAACAGTTGCAGGTTGAGGACCAGCACCATGCCGCCGGCGGCAAGCCAGGCCCATTCCCCGTGCACGGCCACGGCCAGCAGCAGTGACTGGACCAGACCAATGCCCAGATACAGCGGCAACGATTGCTTATGAGGTGGAGACATTACATTTTCCTTGTAGAAGCCACATCAATCGGACAACAGCACTACGCAATCGCGCCATGCTGACATAAACTGCGCGGCCGTTTTTTTCACTGGAACGTACCGCTCATGAATGACCAATCCCCAGCCCGTGCCTGTGGCATCGACTTCGGCACGTCCAACTCCACTGTCGGCTGGCTGCGTCCGGGCATGGAGTCGCTGATTGCGCTGGAGGACGACAAGATCACCCTGCCCTCAGTGGTGTTCTTCAACATCGAAGAGCGTCGCCCGGCGTATGGCCGCATGGCCCTGCACGAGTACCTGGAAGGCTACGAAGGCCGCCTGATGCGCTCGCTCAAGAGCCTGCTGGGTTCCAAGCTGATCAAGCACGACACCAGCGTGCTGGGCACGGCCATGCCGTTCACCGACCTGTTGGGGCTGTTTATCGGCGAGCTGAAAAAGCGCGCCGAGCGCACCGCCGGCCGTGAGTTCGATCAGGTGGTACTGGGCCGTCCGGTGCATTTCGTCGACGACGACGCCCAGGCCGACCAGGAAGCCGAAGACACCCTGGCCGCCGTGGCGCGCAAGATCGGCTTCAAGGACGTGTCGTTCCAGTTCGAACCCATCGCGGCCGCCTTCGACTACGAGTCGACCATCAAACAGGAAGAGCTGGTACTGATCGTCGACATTGGCGGCGGTACATCGGACTTTTCCCTGGTGCGCCTGTCACCGGAGCGCCGTCATCAGGACGACCGCCAGCAGGACATCCTGGCCACCGGAGGCGTGCACATCGGCGGCACCGACTTCGACAAGCAACTGAGCCTGCAAGGCGTGATGCCGCTGTTCGGCCACGGCAGCCGGATGAAAAGCGGCGCGTTCATGCCCACCAGCCACCATATCAACCTGGCGACCTGGCACACGATCAACAGCGTCTACTCGCAGAAATCTACCCTGGCGCTGGGCAACATGCGCTACGACATCGAAGACACAAGCGGCATCGACCGCCTGTTCAAGCTGATCGAACAGCGCGCCGGCCACTGGCTGGCAATGGAAGTGGAAGCCAGCAAGATCGAGCTGACCCATGCCGAGCAGCGTCTGGTCGCCATGGATCGCATCGAGGCCGGGCTGAGTGTGGAACTGAGCCGCCAGCTGTTCGAAGCCGCCATCGACTCGCAGCTGCAACAGGTGCGCAACAGCGTGACCGAGCTGCTGAACAAGGCCGGCGTCGGCGTCGAGCAGGTCAACACCGTGTTCTTCACCGGCGGCTCCAGCGGCATCCCGGCCCTGCGCAACAGCGTCGCCCACATGCTGCCCAACGCCCGCCACGTGGAAGGCAACATCTTCGGCAGCATCGGCAGCGGCCTGGCGATCGAAGCCAAGAAACGCTACGGATAAGGGGCAGCTGCAAGCTACAAGCTATGAGCGGCAAGAACACCGCGATCAACTTGCCGCTTGTGGCTTACCAGCTTGCCGCTAAACGAGTCCTTCCTTGCGCAGTTCGCTTTTGAAGTAGGCGTAGTACACCGGTCCCGCCACCACGCCGGGCAAGCCGAAGGCGGCTTCGAACAGCAGCATGGCCAGCAGCAGCTCCCATGATTTGGCGCTGATCTGGCCGCCGACGATGCGTGCGTTGAGGAAGTATTCGACCTTGTGGATAACGATCAGGTAACTGAGCGCCGCCACCCCGACCCATAACGACACCGACAGGCCGACGATGAAGATCAGCGTGTTGGACATCAGGTTGCCGACCACCGGCAACAGGCCGAGGAGGAAAGTCATGAAGATCAGGGTCTTGGTCAGCGGCAGGTGAATACCGCACAACGGCAGCACCACTGCCAGGAAGATCGAGGTCAGCGCGGTGTTGAGCAGGGAAATCTTGATCTGCGCAAACACGATGTTGCGAAACGCCTGGCTGAGCAGGTACAGCCGGTCGAACAGTGCTGCTGCCAGGGGCTTGCGACTGCTGACATCGCTGATGCGCTGCAAGGCGATGATCGCGCCCAGCACCATGCCGATCAGCATGGTCACGAACATGTGCGCCGCGCCCTTGCCGATCAGTTGCAATTCACCGATGTGCTTTTGCAGCCACACCACCAGCGACACCCGGAACTCGGCGGCACTGGCCGGCAGATAGCCCTCGATGAACGGCGGTAGCTGACCGCGCGCCCGATCGATCAGGGTCATGAACTTGTCCAGCGAAGCGCCGGGATTTTCGGCTTCGTGCACGATAAAGCTGAAGGCGCCGGCAAACAGCAGCGCCAGCAGGCTGACCACCAGCGTGCCGAGCAACGCCACCGCCAGCCAGCGCGCACGCTCGCCGGCAATCAGGCGTTGCAGCTTGGGGGTCAGCATATTGACCAGTTCGAAGACCAGCAAACCGGCCAGCAGGCTCGGCAATAACCTGAACGGCAAAACCATCAGCAAACCGCCAAACATGATGATCCAGCTGGCCAGGAACACCTGGCGCGAAGAAAACGTTGGCATAGAGCCTCATACCGGCAGCATGAACAGGCAGGCAGTCTGCCAGCCTTCCACACTGAGGACCAGTGACCGGACAACCATCCGTGTCAGCCGATGCTTAAAGACCCGCCGCCTTCAGCCGCGCAGCATGGTCCAGAAACAGCTGCACCGGCTGCGCGCCCTTGCCCACCAGGCCCATCATCTGGTTGACGATATCGAAGTGATCCAGCGGATAGTCGTCGTCGATCACCACGCCCAGGTGCGAGCTGTAGCGCCCGACCATGCCATCGCACTGGCCGCGCTCCTTGACGAAGGTGCTCGCAAACAGCCGGCAGGTGACATTGGAGCCGTCGATAAGGTTGCGTCCGCGATTGGTGATGCCGGGCTTGAGCACCCCGGACCAGGAGTAATAGCGCACCCCGTTGACCAGTGCCGGCCCTTGCCCGCCCCAGGTCTCAGGCAAACCTTGCGGGTACAGCCTATTGAACACCCCGACGCCGGCGGTGGTCAGTGATCGGTGCGAGGCACTGACATCGTTTGGCAGTTTCGGCCCGCGATAGCCTGTCTCGAACACCGAGATCAGCCAGGCCATCAGGCCAATCAGCATATTGACGATACGCCCGCCCGGCGTACCGGGCGCAAAGCGCCGTTCAAGGTAATTGGCCAGCTCCGAACCATGGTTGGGGCCGGCGACGGACGTGACCGAGGCCACCAGGTCCGGCCGTTTGGCGGCCACATAGCGCGCACTCAGCGCGCCCTGGCTGTGGCCGATCAGGTTGACCCTGATCGCACCGGTGTCACGCAGCACCTGCTCGACCGCCTGTAGCAACTGCTCGCCACGGACTTCCGAGGAGTTGACCCCGGAAACCATGACGGGATGGACGCTGGCTCCGCCCTTCTCCAGCGGCTTGATGATGCCGAACCAATAGGGATAGGCCAGGAACCTGACAAATCCCAACAGGCCGGGCACCAGTAACAACGGATAGCGGGTCGCGTATTCATCGGACATGGGGCGTTCCTGAGGCAAATCGTGAGGTCAACGGCTGCTGCAGTTGAGCCTAGCGGCGTTTACTACTCAGGCGGCACAACATGACGAACAAGCACTGATGCCTTCTGGCCACATTTGTATCGAACTCTCGCCAGCCGCCGCTGCTCAAACGGATATCGAGCCGGTATTGGCTCTGTCATACGGAGAGGCAGCGATGTACAAGAGCATAATCGCAGCGACTTGCGCGCTGGTGGCATTGACCGGTTGTACCAACACCACGGTGCAAAACCCTGTGGATTACGTGACCTACCGCGACCAGCCGCTGGTCAAGCAGGTCGAGGACGGCATGACGCGCCAGCAAGTCCTGACCATTGGCGGCACGCCATCGACTGTGGTGCAGCGCACCGTCAGCCCCGGCACCTGCAATAACTATGTGCTGACCCATGAAGGTCATCAGCAGGTGTATCACGTCAGCTTCAACAGCGACGGCCGCGTGGTACACAAGGGCTTCATGACCTGCGAACAACGCGAGAAAAACGAGCGCGCGCTGTAACGCTCCCGATTAAATGAAAAAGGCCCGGTGCAGTCACTGCACCGGGCCTTTTTTGTATTCGTCGCTCAGAAAACCAGCTTGAACAGGGCAATGACCACGATCAGGCCGATCAGAAAAATGATACCGACGGTGCCACCGAGGAACTTCAGCATTGTACTTCTCCATTGATGAGTCTCACGGTTGTGACCCTGGGCCGCCTCAGTCGTTTCGTGAATTTGCCAGCGATCATGCAAACGGTCGGACAAGCAATATTCGATAAAACTTTCTGGAGGCCCATCACTCACACCTTGTAACGACTTCGCCGGCACCGACCGTAAAACAGCGAAGCGTCACCCCTGATGAGTGAGGAGAACCACCATGAATAGCCTTAACCAGGCCCCGCAACTGTCCGACGTCAGCACACTGCGCGAACGTGCGCGGCACAATGTGGAAAACGGCGCGGTCACCGAAGGCTACAGCGCTGATCGGGAAACCATCCTGCGTCTGCTCAACGAGTCGCTGGCCACCGAACTGGTCTGCGTGCTGCGCTACAAACGTCACCACTACATGGCCACCGGCCTCAAGGCCAGCGTGGCAGCGGCAGAGTTTCTGGAGCACGCGCAGCAGGAAGCCGAGCATGCCGACAAACTGGCCGAACGCATCGTGCAACTGGGCGGCGAACCGGAATTCAACCCCGACACCCTGTCGAAGAATTCCCACGCCCAATATGTAGCCGGCAATAACCTGAAGGAAATGGTCTACGAAGACCTGGTCGCCGAGCGCATTGCTGTGGACAGCTATCGCGAGATCATCCAGTACATCGGCGAATCGGACCCGACTACCCGTCGTATCTTTGAAGACATCCTGGCCCAGGAAGAAGAACACGCCGACGACATGGCGGACATCCTGGCCGACCTGTAACAGGTCCGACCGAGACAACGCGGCCTGCTACCGGCCGCGTTATCGATCCAATACCATAGCGGACTCCCCAGGCATCCGGAGTCTTGCCCCGCCGTGATCACTCGTCCGCAAAACCCCGATACGCTCACGCTGCTGTTTTCCCTCAAGGGTTCGATCATCCCGGCCATCTGGCGCAAGGTGCTGTTTACCGTGCTGATCAGTACCGCCGTGGTTGCCGTGCATGGCACCCTGTTCAGCTTCAAATTCAGCCTGACGGCCACGCCCTTCACGTTATGGGGGCTGACGCTGGCGATCTTTCTCGGTTTCCGTAACACCGTGGCCTACCAGCGCTTCTGGGAGGCGCGAACGCTATGGGGCGAGATGCTGATCGTCAGCCGCAACCTGACCCGCCAGACACGCAGCCTGCTGCCAGCGCTGAGTGCTGAACAGCGCCGCTCACTGGCCGACGGCTTGATTGGCTTTGCCTATTTGCTCAAGCAGCATTTGCGCGGCAATGCGCCAGGCGATCAGGAACGACGGCTGTTGGGCACGGATGCCGAGGCGGTAGTGGGCCGGCAGAATCCGCCCAGCGTGTGGCTTGGCTTACTGGGCGAACGCTACATGGCCGCGGCCCGGCACGCGCAGGCCGCCGAGGTGGTGGCGGTGAATATCGATCAGCAGCTCAGCCGGCTCTCATACGTGCTGGGTGGTTGCGAACGGATCAAGGGCACGCCCATTCCGTACCCGTATATTTTGCTGCTGCATCGCACCGTGCATGTGTATTGCCTGCTGCTGCCCTTTTGCCTGGTCGACAGCATCGGCTGGTTTACACCGCTGGCCGTGTGCATCCTGGCCTACACCTTTTTCGGGCTCGATGCGCTGGGCGACCAGATCTCCGACCCGTTCGACACCCAGCCCAACGACCTGCCACTGGAAGCCATGTGCCGCAGTGTCGAGATCGCCGTGCTGGAGTTGCTGGACCAACCCGCACCACCGCCGGTTAAAGCGGTGGATGGGGTATTGCTCTGATCGGTGCCCTGGACCTTATTTAACCGTCTTGTTCAGCTTGCCGGCCCTGATCTGCTCCAGCAGCGGTGTGCACTGGTCCGGTTCGTTATCACCGGTGGCAACCAGTGCCAGCAGGCTGGCAGCAGGACCGGCAGCGATACCCAAGGCAACCATGCCGGCGCCGCGCAGCAGCAACGGGCCGGTTTTCACCCCGGCGTTGGGCTTGGCGAACGGGCCGTTGACGTACAGCGGCGAGCGCAGCGAGAACACCCGGAAGCCCTTGGACTCAGGGTTGATACTCAGGTCCAGTTGCTCGGTCTTGAGGTTGGCGTTACCGGTGATGTGAATGATCGCGTTCTCGGTGTCGAAGACGAACAGGCGGCTGTCGGCCAGGCCGTCCTTGATGGCGAAATCGGTCACCGCGCAGTTGATCTTCACTTCCTTGTCGCCGAACAGCTCGCCGACCACGTAGTTGCCGACGTTGAGCCCGGCAATTTCCATCAGGCCACGACTGATCGCGCCGTCGTTGATCAGCATGCGCAGCTCGCCGTTGGCGGTGCCCAGCAAGGCGGCCACCGAGTTGCCTCGGCCACTGATATCGGCATCGCCATTCAACTCGCCAAAGCTGGTTTTCATCGGCTCGAAGGTGGGGAACAACTGCTTGAGCTTGAAGCCGCGCGCCGTCAGTTTGGCGCGGCCCTGCAATGGCTGGGCGCGACCGTCCAGGCGAATGTCGGCGTCGAGCTTGCCGCCGGCCACGCCAAAGCGCAGCGGTTGCAGGCTGAGCTGGCCATCGTCGAGCAGCACGTGGGTGTACAGGTCGGTGAAGGGCAGGTCCGGGCTCTGCACGATGCGCTTGCCGGTGAACTCGACATCGGCGTCCATGGCGCGCCAGCGGGCGGTCTCGAAGGTTTCGACCGGCAGCACCTTGGTCGCCGGCTGCTTGCTCTGCCCGCCGCGCTTTTTCTGCTCGGCATTGGAGTCGGCACCGATCAGCGGGGCCAGGTCGCTGAACAGCAACTGGTCGGACACCAGCTTGCCGGTCAGCTTGGGCCGTGGCTGGCTGGCGACGAAGCCCAGGTCGCCATGAATATCGCTGTTGCCGATCTTGCCGTTGAAGCCTTCATAGCGAAAGCTGGCGCCTTGCGGGTCCTTGAGGCGCGCGATCAGGCGCCCGTCGGTCGAGTAGGCTCCGGAATCGGGCAGGGTCACGCCGGTCAGCGGATAGAGGTTACTCAGGCTGGCGCCTTCCAGCTTGAGGCGCAGGTCGAGCGCGCCGAAGTTCTGCGGGTCGGTCAGGGTGCCGGCGATCACCGCATGGGTGTCGCCGATGCGCACGTCGGCCTGTACCGGGAACGGCTGGTTAGCGTCCTTGAGGGCCAGCAAGCCACCGACCTTGCCGTTGCCGTTCACCGCCTGGCCGCGATACTGGCCCTTGGTGGTAAAGGCAAACGCATAGTCCTGCGGCACCAGCCCCTTGTCGGCGGCTTTCTTGGCTTCCTTGCCGCCGACAATGTCGCTGAACGGGATCGGCTTGCCCAACGGCGTAATGACCGCTTCCATCTGCGCGTTGAGGGTCTGGTCCTTGAAGCTGACCAGCCCCTTGTCGAACTTGATCGAACCGATGTCCAGCACCCAGGCCGACGGCTTGGCATCAGGGTCGGAGGCCGGCAAGTCGAATACCCAGTTGGCGCGACCGTCGGCCAGGCGCTCAAGCTTCGCGTCGGGGCCGGTCAGTTCGATACGCGGGATCACCACGTGCTGCACCAGCAACGGCAGGGGCGACAAGCGGAAGGTGACTTCCTTGAGCGTGACCATCTGCGGCTGCTTCGACCAGTCGGGGTTGCCCAGGCTCAGGTCCTGAGCAACAAACTGCGGCCACGGCACCCAGGCGCGCCAGCCGCCCTCCTCGGTCTCGCGCTGCCAGTGCACGCTCAGGTCGCCGTTGATGGCAAACGGTCGGTTCAGCGCCTGGCTGACCTTGTCGTTGAGCATCGGCTTGATGCGGTTCCAGTCGAACGTGGCAATCACCACGATCAGGATGGCCAGCAGGGCAATCAGGATGCCCGCTGTCCAGGCGATAATCTTGCGGCTGCGCGTCATTGCACAAATCTCCTAAAACCAGCACGCCATCCGGGGCGCGCCGAAAACGACATATCGCTTAGGACTCATAAAAGCCGTGAGGGTTTGACCCAATCGTGAATCAAATTAGGGCGTGCTAAAGTGCGGCGCAGTTTATCGCCAGAAGCACCGTGTAATGTCAGCCCGCGCCGAACAAAAGCAACAGACCCGCAAAGCCCTGCTTGAAGCCGCTCACCGGCTGATGGAGAGCGGGCGCGGGTTCGCCAGCCTGAGCCTGCGCGAGGTGGCGCGCACCGCCGGCATCGTACCGACCGGCTTCTATCGGCACTTCGACGATATGGACCAGTTGGGCCTGGCACTGGTGACGGAAGTGGGCCAGACCTTTCGGCAGACCATTCGTCTGGTGCGGCATAACGAAATGGTCATGGGCGGCCTGATCGAAGCCTCGGTGCGCATCTTTCTTGAAGACGTGACGGCCAACCGGGCGCAGTTCCTGTTTCTGGCCCGCGAGCAATATGGCGGCTCGCTCAAGGTACGCCAGGCGCTGGCCGCGCTGCGCGAAGGCATTGTCGCCGACTTGTCCACCGACCTTGGCAAGATGTCCAAGTGGCAACACCTGAGCCCGGCTTCGCTGGCGATCATCGCCGACCTGGTGGTCAAGAGCGTGTTCGCCATGCTCCCCGAACTGATCGACCCGCCCGCCACACCGCTGGCTGCGCATCAGACGCCACAGGCAAAGATCACCGAGCAATTACGCTTTATTTTCATGGGCGCCCGGCACTGGCGCGGCTTGAATCACTAAGACAGATAAAGCACCATTTCGATACAGTCTTGTCTTGACGCACCAAAATAACGCACAAACCCCACGCCAAACTCCCATTGCAGACACCTCGAAGTGGCTTTTTGCTCGTTCAAGGCACGTTGGCAAGCCCCTTGCTCTGTCATGAAGCATTGCCAATCGCTGGAAGCCTGCCAATGCTGGTCATTCATAAACGCATCGAAGCCCGGGATCACTGGGACGCCGAATTGTTGCTTACCTTCGAGGCGCGCAGCAAAAGCCGCCTGCGCTGCTTCAGCACCGAGCAGGAAGATGTCGGCCTGTTTCTGGCCCGCGGCCAGTCGCCGCTGCACGATGGCGAATGCCTGCAAGCCGAAGACGGACGCATCGTGCGGGTTCGCGCCCGCCCGGAACAACTGCTGCACGTCACCTGCAGCAGCGCGTTCGAGCTGACGCGCGCCGCGTATCACCTGGGCAATCGCCATGTCGCGCTGCAAGTGGGCGATAGCTGGCTGCGTTTGCTCGACGACTATGTGCTCAAGGCCATGCTCGACCAGCTCGGCGCCCGCTGCGAAACCCTTGAGGCGCCCTTCGAGCCGGAACACGGCGCTTATGGCGGCGGCCATCACCATTCCCGTGCCGGCGAAGAAGACTTCAACTACGCGCCGCGCCTGCATCAGTTCGGCGTGCGCACATGAACAACGCCTGGGCGCTGCTGCGCCTGGCCAGCCCGCAGTTGCCGATCGGCGGTTACAGCTATTCACAAGGGCTGGAACTGGCGGTCGACAACGGCCTGGTGCATGACTCGCTCAGCGCCCGGCGCTGGATCAGCGATCAGTTGCTGCTCAACCTGGCGCGCTTCGAGGCGCCGCTGCTGCTGGCGCATTGCACGGCCGCCCTTGAGCAAGATTGGGGGCAACTGCTGCAACTGAGCGAAGAACACCGCGCCAGCCGGGAAACCCGCGAGCTGCACCAGGAAAGCCGGCAGATGGGCTATTCGTTGCAGCAATTGCTCAACGGCCTGACCGAACTTGATCGCCCGGCGCGGCGCTTTCTGGCGCAAATCGGCGAGCCGCATATCGCCCTGGGCTGGGCGCTGGCCGCCCGCGCCTGGCAAATCGAGCCGCAGGAAGCCCTGGCCGCCTGGCTCTGGAGCTGGCTGGAAAACCAGCTGGCGGTGCTGATGAAAACCTTGCCACTGGGCCAACAGGCTGCACAGCGCCTGACCAGCGAATTGCTGCCGGCGCTGCAACAGGCCCGCCAGCACGCCAGCCGCCTGGACAGCCCGCAATGGGGCAGCGCGCCGTTTGGCCTGGCGCTGGCCAGCATGGCCCATGAACGTCAATACAGCCGGTTGTTCCGGTCCTGAACCCTTGGAGAACACAATGAACAGCCAACCCCTGCGCGTCGGTATCGGCGGCCCGGTCGGATCCGGCAAGACCGCCCTGACCCTGGCGCTGTGCCTGGCACTGCGCGAGCGCTACAACCTGGCGGTGGTGACCAACGATATCTACACCCGCGAAGACGCCGACTTTCTGGTGCGCAACGAGGCGCTGGCGCCGGAGCGCATCATTGGCGTCGAAACCGGCGGCTGCCCGCACACCGCGATTCGTGAAGATGCCTCGATCAACCTGGAAGCGGTCGATCAGCTCAACCGGCGTTTTCCGGGCCTGGACCTGATTCTGGTCGAGTCCGGCGGCGACAACCTCTCGGCCACCTTCAGCCCGGAACTGTCGGACCTGACCATTTATGTGATCGATGTGTCGGCCGGCGACAAGCTGCCACGCAAGGGCGGGCCGGGCATCTGCAAGTCCGACATGCTGGTGATCAACAAGATCGACCTGGCCGACCTGGTCGGTGCCTCGCTGGAAATGATGGACCGCGACACGCGCAAGATGCGTGGCGAACGGCCGTTTGTGTTCAGCAACCAGAAAACCGGCCAGGGCCTTGAGCAGATCATTGCCTTTATCGAACGCCAGGGCCTGCTGAACCCGGCCGCCTGAACCTTATTGTCCAAGGAAAACACCGCATGAACGCTTTGAAAACCTTTGCCGCTCTGGCCCTGCTGGCCGCTCCGGCGCTGGCCTTTGCTCACCCCGGCCACGGCGACAACGGCCTGATCGCCGGCCTCGGCCACCCGCTGGGCGGCCTGGATCATCTGCTGGCGATGCTGGCCGTCGGCCTGTGGGCGGCGCAACAAAGCGGCGCGGCGCGCTGGGCGTTGCCGGTGACCTTCGTTGCCACCTTGCTGGTCGGCGGCCTGCTGGGCTTTGCCGGGCTGCAGCTGCCGGCACTGGAAAGCGGCATCGCGGCCTCGGTCCTGGCACTGGGCCTGGCCGTGGCGCTGGCCGTGCGTCCACCTATGCTGCTGGCGGTAATTGCCACAGCCATCTTTGCGCTGTTCCACGGTGTGGCGCATGGCCTTGAGTTGCCGGAAATGAGCAGCGCCTGGCGCTATGCCGCAGGTTTCGTCGTCGCCACCGCCGCCCTGCATGCGGCAGGTTATGCGCTGGTACGTTATCTGCCGCAGGCCGCTGCACCGCTGGTGCGTGTGGCCGGTGCAGCCTCGGCGCTGGCCGGCGCATGGTTGCTGGCAGGCTGATCGTTTTTTCACGGCCACAGCATGATCGGTGCGCGCCTGTTAACATTGCGCGCACCCGATCCTGCCGTGACGCCAGCCGATGACCCACGCCTCCAGCTCCGCCCCCCAGACTGAACTGACTGCGGTCTTCGCCGCGCTCCAGGCGCACTTTCTGCACGTCATCGTGCCCTTGTGGCAAGGCCCCGGCTGGAACGCCGCCCTCGCCCTGCCCTACGAGGCTGTGGATAACACGCATCAACCGTTGCCGGCGCAGCGTTACCGGGCCATGGCCTGTGCGCGGCAGCTGTTCGTGTTCTCAAGCCTGATCGGCAACCCCGATATCAAGGACGCAGAATCGCGCGCGCATGCTCTGTTTCGCTCGCTGCAACGGCATTTTCACGATGCCGAACACGGTGGCTGGTTCTATAGCATCGATGCCCAGGGCGCACCGCTGGATCGGCGCAAGGATCTGTACACCCACGCCTTTATCATTTTTGCCTGCGCGCATTACTGGCAACGTACCCGCGAGCCTTTGGCCGAGTCGGTGCTGAACGCCGCACTGAGCGTGGTCCGCGAGCGCTTCGGCGACGGCCAGGGTTTGTATGAAGCCAGTCTGGGCGAGGATTGGTCGACGCTGGGCACCGGGCCTTTGCAGAATCCGTTGATGCACCTGGCCGAAGCCTTTCTGGCCACCTTGCAAGTGCGCGCAGACCCGGCCACTGCCGAGGCGCTGGACGGTTTGCTCAAGCATCTGCATGAACGCTTCATCGACCCGGCCAGCGGCCTGATGCTGGAGAAACCGCGCGGGGCTGTGGATAACTGGTATGAACCCGGGCACCAGTTCGAGTGGTTCTTCCTGCTGCAATCGTCCCGCGAACTGCACGGCAAGCCGCTGCACCGCGCGCTCGGCAAGGCCTTTGCGCAAGCACAGGCGCAGGGCGTCGATGCACAAAGTGGCGGGGTCAGCGGGATGCTCAAGCTTGATGGCACCTTGATCGACGGCACCCGGCGAATCTGGGCCCAGGCCGAATACCTGCGCGCCCTGGCCCTGCGCGACGGCGCCCAGGCCGACCTGCTGCGCCAGGCGCAAGCCTTGCAACAGGACTTTCTACATGCCAGAGGCTGGCATGAATGCCTGGATGAAAAAGGGCATGTCAGCCGTAGCGACATGCCCTCGACAACGCCTTATCACCTGGCGACCTGCTATATCGGCCTGGCCGATTACCTGCAGAACCGGTAAGCCCGCATAGGGCCGACCGGGCGGCGATCCGTCGAGCGGCGATCCGTCGGGCGGCGATCCGTAGGACCGGCTTTAGCCGGGAAGCAGGCGACGGCCATTCGCGGCTAAAGCCGCTCCTACGATGAATCAAGCTCGCGCTTAGCCGCGATTACGGTCGATCGCAAAACCTGCCCAGGTCTGGCTCACCGGCATCAGCTCAAGGCTGTTGATGTTGACGTGAGCCGGGGTGTTCATGATCCAGAAGATCGTTTCGGCAATATCTTGCGGCTGGATAGGTTCGGCGCCGGCATAGGTGGCGTCGTACTTGGACTGGTCACCGTTGAAACGCACCAGCGAGAACTCGCTTTCGCACAGGCCCGGCTCCAGGTTGGTCACCCGCACGCCCGTGCCGACCAGGTCATTGCGCAGGTTCAGCGAGAACTGACCCACGAACGCCTTGGTGCCGCCATAGACGTTACCGCCTGGATACGGGTAGTTGCCCGCCACCGAACCGAGGTTGACGATGCTGGCGCCACGGCCATGGCCGATCAGGCGCGGCAGCAGCAAGCGCGTGGTGTAGACCAGGCCCTTGATGTTGGTGTCGATCATGGTTTCCCAGTCGTCCAGATCGCACTTGGGTGCAGGGTCAATGCCCAGCGCCAGGCCTGCGTTGTTGATCAGCCCGCGAATGGTCGCGAACTCTTCAGGCAAGGTCGCGATAGCGCTCTCGATGGCTGCACGGTCGCGCACATCCAGTTCCAGGGTCAGTACGCGGGTCTTGGCCGACAATTCGGCCTGCAGGGCTTCCAGACGCTCTTTGCGGCGGCCAGTGAGTACCAGCGACCAGCCGGCCTCGGCGAAACGGCGGGCACAGGCTTCGCCAAATCCGGAAGTGGCCCCGGTAATGAACACGGTGGAAGTCATTTCGTTCTCCTTGAGTGGCGGCAAAGTGAGCGGCGACAAAACGCGCAGCCTGTTGATAAGTACACAAGAGCGGCAGAATGCCCGTGCCAGCGGCTCTGGATCAAGCCCGAAGGGCAAAGTAACGTGCAATGGCCGGATAATTGAGCAAAAAATGATCAACTGCGTGCAAGCCAGGCCCTGTGGGCGTTACAGAAGGTTTTGCTCACCTTATCCACAGCCAGGCCCACAGTCTTTGGGGGCAAGTGCGAATCAGTGAAAGCCTCGCATTCCGGGGGCTGTAGCGCTGCGCGGCAGGTTTTTCACTTGACTTGCGCGCAAGCAATGTAACGTTGCGGTCATGGAGAAAAAATCAAAATGCCCTGTAGCCCAAGGACAACGCTGGATTGCGCAGTCTTTCCAAGGCTTTCCCACAGACTTATCCACAGGCAAGCAGCGCTTTTTTGCTGTATGAATAAACAGCCTTAAAGCCGTTGACAAAGCCCCTTGAAGCACGGCCTGAAAACGCTGTTCATTTTTTGATCAAAAGCTTGAAGGCCTTGTATATAAAGGGCTACAGCCAGCTACTACCAAGTTATCAACAGCCAGTTCCACAGTAATCCTGAACAAGTCAAAAGCATGACAAAACAGGCCTGAACAGCGGTTTTATGTCGCGCCTGAGCAGTTCTTCAAAAAGGTTTTCCACAATTTGAAAAAAACGCCCCGGACGGAAACCGGCCGGGGCGTCTGTGGACAAGTTACGCAGGCGTCAATGTCCGCCCAGGTAAGCGTTACGCACCTCTTCGTTGCTCAGCAGCTCCTGGCCGCTGCCGGTCAGGCGAATCTCACCGTTGACCATCACATAGGCGCGGTCGGAGAGCTTGAGGGCGTGGTTGGCATTCTGCTCGACCAGAAAGATGGTCATGCCGCCGGCCGCCAGCTCGCGCAGGATCGAGAAGATCTGTTTGACGATGATCGGCGCCAGCCCCAGGCTCGGCTCATCGAGCAGCAGCAGTTTGGGCCGGCTCATCAGCGCACGGGCAATCGCCAGCATCTGTTGCTCGCCGCCCGACATGGTCATGGCGCGCTGGTTGCGGCGCTCCTTGAGTCGCGGAAACAGCTCGAACATGCGCTGCATGTCTTCGGCGCAGTGCTTGTCGCCAATCGGAATGGTGCCCATCAGCAGGTTCTCTTCCACCGACATGTCGGGGAATACTCGGCGGCCTTCCGGCGACTGGGCGATGCCGTTGGAGGCGATGTAGTGCGACGACTTCTGGGTGATGTCGGTGCCTTGATAGAGGATCTGCCCGCCGGCCGCGCGGGGCTGGCCGAAGATCGACATCAGCAGCGTCGACTTGCCGGCGCCGTTGGAGCCGATCAGGCTGACCGTCTCGCCTTCGTTGATGTGCAGCGAGACTTTCTTGAGGGCCTGGATCGGCCCGTAGAACACATCGATATCCTTCATTTCGAGGATCGGGTTACTCATACCAATTCCTCTTCATCCGCGCCCAGGTAGGCGGCGATCACCTTCGGATCGTTGCGTATCTGCTCAGGTCCGCCCTTGGCAATCACGTTGCCGTGGTCGAGCACCACGATGTCATCGGAAATGCCCATGACCATGCCCATGTCGTGCTCGATCAGCACGATGGTCATGTCGTGCTCGTCGCGCAGCTTGCGGATCATGCCGCTCAGCGCTTCGGTTTCCTGCGGGTTGAGGCCGGCGGCCGGTTCGTCCAGGCAGATCACTTGCGGGCGGGTACACATGGCACGGGCAATTTCCAGGCGGCGCTGCTGGCCGTAGGACAATTCACCGGCCAGGCGGTTGGCACAATCCACCAGATCGACCACCTCAAGCCAGTAGAACGCCGTGTTCAGCGCATCCTCTTCGGCCTTGCGGTAGCCACGGGTGTTGAGAATGCCGCTGATCAGGCTGCGATTGACCCACATGTGCTGGGCCACCAGCAGGTTTTCCACCACCGACATTTCCTTGAACAGGCGAATGTTCTGGAAGGTGCGTGCCAGCCCTGCGCGGTTGACCAGGTGAGTACCGCCGAACATCTTGTAGTAGACCCGGCTGAGGAAGCTGGCCGGCGACACGAAGTCAGTGGCCTGGAACGACTCGCCCAGCAGCTTGATCACGTTGGTGGTCTTGCCACGGGTGTGCAGCTCGATACGCCCGCCGGTGGCCTTGTAGAAGCCGGTCAGGCAGTTGAACACGGTGGTCTTGCCAGCGCCGTTGGGACCGATCAGGGCGAAGATCGAATTGCGACGCACCTCAAGGCTCACATCGCTGAGCGCCTTGATACCGCCGAAGTGCATCATCAGGTGCTCGACCGAAAGAACGATTTGATTGCTCATCGGGCAGCTCCTTCCTGAACCAGGGCACCTTTGCGTGGTTTGACGCCGGTACGGCTGATACGAATCAGGCCACGTGGCCGCCAGATCATCATCACCACCATCAGGATGCCGAACAGCAGCACGCGGTATTCGGCGAAGTTACGCAGCAGTTCAGGGGTGATGGTCAACACGAACGCAGCAATCACCACGCCGACCGTCGAGCCCATGCCGCCCAGCACCACGATGGCGAGGATCAGCGCCGACTCGAAGAAGGTAAACGAGGTCGGGTTGACGAAGCCCTGGTACGAGGCGAAGAACACCCCGGCCAGGCCTGCGGTCGAGGCACCGATGGTGAAGGCCGAGAGTTTGACCAGCACATGGTTCAGGCCCATCGAACGGCAGGCGATTTCGTCTTCGCGCAGCGCTTCCCAGGCACGGCCGATCGGCATGCGGGTCAGGCGATGCTTGATGAACAGCACGGCCAGCACCACCAGGAACAGCACGGTGTAGATGAACAGGAATTTCAGATCGCCGTTGTATTCGAAGCCGAAATACTCGTGAATCGGAATCCCGCCATCCTTGGCTCGCCGGCCGAACTCCAGGCCGAAAAAGGTCGGCGACGGCACGGGTACACCATTCGGGCCGCCGGTGAACGACAGCCAGTTGTTGAGCACCAGACGGATGATTTCACCAAAGCCCAGGGTCACGATGGCCAGGTAGTCGCCGTGCATGCGCAGCACCGGGAAGCCCAGAATGCAGCCGGCCAGCGCCGCCGCGATCGCCGCCAGTGGCAATGCCGACCAGAAGCCCAGGCCCAGATACTGGTAGCCCAGCGCCAGACCATAGGCGCCGATGGCGTAGAACGCCACATAGCCGAGGTCGAGCAGGCCGGCCAGACCGACCACGATGTTCAGGCCCAGGCCCAGCAGTACGTAGATCAGCCCGAGAATGACCACGGTCAGCAAGTACTTGTTGGCAAAGATCGGGAACACGATCGCAATCACGATCAGCGCCGGAATGATCCAGTACAGGCTCGACTTGTGATCGGGCTTGAGTACATGCACGCCCGAGCCGCCCGACTCGATACCGGCAGCCACACGCAAGCCGCTTGGGGTCTGCAGGAACAGGCTCAGCAACAGACGGCCGACCATCACCACCCCGACCAGTGCCGCGACGCGGCCCGGCTGCAGGTTGAAGCTGTAGCCATCGAGCACCACGCCGACGACGGGACCGAAGACGATGAGCGCCAGCAAACCGGCCAGCACCGCATCGATCAGGCTTTTCTTGTAATCGATTGGTTTGATAGGAGCAGACATGCTTACACCTTAGCCACGAGTGGGCGACCCAACAGGCCCTGAGGACGGAAGATCAGAATCAGCACCAGCAGGCCGAAGCTGAACACGTCTTTGTAGTCGGAGTTGATCAGGCCGGAGAACTGCGCCTCGGCAACGCCCAGAATCAGGCCACCGAGCATCGCGCCCGGCAGCGAGCCGATACCGCCCAGCACCGCTGCGGTGAACGCCTTGATGCCGATCACGAAGCCTGCATAGAAGTCGAAGGTGCCGTAGTTCATGGTGATCAGCACACCGGCCAGCGCGGCCATGGCGGCACCGATGATGAACACATAGGAAATCACCCGGTCGGTGTTGATGCCCAGGATCGACGCCATCTTGCGGTCCTGCTGTGTGGCGCGGCACATGCGGCCCAGCTTGGTGCACTTGATGATGTAGGTCAGGATCGCCATGCCGGCGAAGGCGGCGATCAGGATGAAGATCTTGGTGTAGGTGATCTGCACGAAACCGCTGCCGATCTCGAAGCGCCAGGCGCCTTCGAGCAGCGTAGGGACGCCTTGCTGGCGTGCGCCCTGGCTGATCTGCGCGTAGTTCTGCAGGATCAGGGAAATGCCGATGGCGCTGATCAGCGGCGCCAGGCGGGTGGAGTTGCGCAGCGGCTTGTAGGCCACCCGCTCAATGACAAAACCGTAGACGCCAGTGACCACGATGGTGAACACCAGCGTGCCCAGAATCAGGAAAGGGAACGATTCCATGCCGAAGAACGACAGGACCGCCAGACCGATAGCGGTCAGGTAGGCAGAGATCATGTACACGTCGCCGTGGGCGAAGTTAATCATGCCGATAATGCCGTAGACCATCGTGTAGCCGATGGCGATCAGGCCGTAGACCGACCCGAGGGTCAGGCCGTTGACCATTTGTTGCAGAAAAATACCGTCCATCACGCACGCTCACACACTTGAAGGCCGCTCAGGGTCCTGCCCGCCGCACCCCGAAATGGCGGCGGCGAACAGGTTGTCAGGCTCGGAAGAAGCCCGGGGCCACGGCGGTGGCACCCGAATCGGGATTACTTCTGTTTTTCGAGTTGTTTGTATTTGCCTGTGGCGTCCCACTGGTAAACGACGTAGTCGGAGATTTTCAGGTCGCCCTTGGCATCCCAGGTCTTCTCGCCCATGACGGTCTTGACCGGGTTGGCCTTGAGCCATGCAGCGGCGGCATCGCCCTTGTTGGACTTGGCACCGTTGAAACCGGCGGCCAGGGCCTGCAACGAAGCGTAGGCGTAGAGGGTGTAGCCTTCAGGCTCGTAACCGGACTTGCGGAACTCGTCGACCACCGCCTTGCTGTCTGGCAGCAGGCGCGGGTCGGCGCCGAAGGTCATGTACACGCCATCGACGTATTGCGCGCCGCCAGCGGTGGTGACCAGTTCGTCGGTGACGATGCCGTCGTCGGACATGAATTTCACGTCCTTGAGGCCCTGCTCGCGCAGCTGGCGAACCAGCGGGCCGGCTTCCGGGTGCAGGCCGCCGAAGTAGACGACGTCGGCGCCTGTGGAGCGGATCTTGGTGACCAGGGCGCTGAAGTCTTTCTCGCCACGGGTCAGGCCTTCGTACAGTACCGGGGTCACGCCACGCTTGGTCAGCTGCAGCTTGGTCGCATCGGCCAGGCCCTGACCGTAGGTGTCCTTGTCGTGGATCACGGCAACTTTCTTGCCCTTGAGTACATCGACGATGTAGTCGCCCGCCACGATGCCTTGCTGGTCATCGCGACCGCACATGCGGAACACTTCCTTGAGCCCGCGCTCGGTCACGGTCGGGTTGGTGGAGCCCGGAGTGATGGCAATCACACCGGCATCGCTGTAAACCTCTGACGCTGGAATGGTCGAGGAGGAGCAGAAGTGCCCGACCACGCCTGCAACCTTGTCCTGGTCAACCAGACGGTTGGCCACAGCCACGGCCTGCTTGGGTTCGCAAGCATCGTCGCCGGGTACCAGCACGATCTTCTCGCCATTCACGCCGCCCGCCTTGTTGATGGCATCGGCGGCGGCCTGTGCGCCCCTCATATACTGTTCGCCAAACGAAGCATTGGCGCCGGTCATGGGACCGGCTACACCGATCTTCACGTCCGCCTGTGCAAAAGACGACACGCCCAATGCCGTTGCCACTGCGATTGCAAGAAAGCCTTTCCGGTAGAACGTCTGCGACATGAGTGGTGCTCCTGGGTTTTTTTAGTTAGCACTGCGACTACGAAATTGCTTTGAGCAAGCGCCGTGCCATCATTTTTTATTTTTTTAAAACTCAACGCCGGGATGACATTCGGTCATCGGCGGGCCAGCAACACAAGGAGGTGCAACCGTCTAAATCCGATAGTTGCAACCTGAAGATAAACAAGTACAACCAATGCACACAAAAAGCAGCAACCCACCCAACCAAAGATGGGCAACCAGACGGTAACCGGATCTGTCACCGAAGTGCACACCGGCGGTGCGCGACCGCTACGGGACGCACCATTTTGAGATTAGTGGATTGTGAGCGTAACGCCGGGATTTGCGGCCTGGGCGCACGATCGATCCAGAGGATATTGATAACCGGGCGCAGGGTGCGGGGCAAACGAGGTTTAAGCGCGATGTCATTCCGTTTGGGCATGAACCCAGGTTGCTTATGCCTCGTCCCAGAACGTGACATAGATCAGGCTATCCAGGCCCACGCCTGCCTGAAATGAAAAGGGCCGGCCCAATGCTGCGATCTTGCGAGTGCATTCGCGATTTACCCGGGAGTAGGTGCCCATGGTCAACCTGCCATCCGGCACTTGAACTGTTCCGAAGATGAAGCCTACCTTGCGTGTGGTACTTACCTCAGCGAACAGCTTATTAATCAGGCTGGGTGGATCAGGGTCCAGATAAAAATGCACCTGAACGCTCCCCTCGTGCAATAACCGCCTCAGGTCGACATTTTCGACATTCAAGAAAGCCGGAACCTGAACCCTGTGATTCGTCCCGGGAGGAAACGTCACCTTTAGCTCGCCATACATGTTTGGCGGGCCACGCACGTCAAATGCAGCGCCTTCGATACGCTCAAGGCTGGCATACGAAACCGACTCGGGGGTCAAGAGCTTCACTTGAGCAGAACACAGCAGCGCCTGACCGTATTCGCCAGGCAAGTAGGGCTTGTAGTCCTGCGGATGCAACGCGCTGACTTCGAAGTAAGGCGATGTATCAAAGGTCACGGCTCGCCTGACAGCCCCGACATGATAGGGGCGCACGACGTTCACGAGGTCCTCTATCCGGGTAGTCAGCGACATTTGAAAGCCGGCCTGCTGACGCGCCTGAATAATACCGATCAGGTAATCCTTGAGGATTTTCCTTTGCCCCGCGTCCAGAGCGCTCTTGCGCCTGCTGATATGCACGACCGCCCCATCTTTACCCTCTCGCGTGATCGCCAGGCTGTCGCGCGCAATACCCAGTTTTTCAAAGGCACGCGCCAACTGCGACTCATGGGAATAACGAGAGGCGGGCTCGACAACGACACCCTCGTAAACAGCGCCGGATGAGAACTCCAGCGTCGCCAGTTTTTCCTTGCAGCCGACCAGCAGGATGCTCAGTAACATGACCATTAATAACTTCATCAGCGTCCCTTCTAGCCGGCATTGAGCACTGCATGCACCTGCTGTTCCTGGCCGGGCAAGAACAAGGGGCTTTTTATAATGATCAAGCGCAGGCTTTAAAAGCGAACGAGAAAAAATAGATGATTCCTACTTGCTCATGTAAGAAGACCTACACAGCACGCCATGGGTGTCGGTTCAAGAAAGTGCCCCGATGTGGTTTTTACGTGGGCATCATGCTCACCCCGACACACGCACCGACTTGAGTTGCCACCTTCGACGACGGGGCTGTCAGATTGTTTTTCGCCCGGACCGTGTCCGCCCACCGGTCATGCTGCCGTTATTCAGGGCTCATCCCAGAAGGTGGCGTATTTGAGGCGATCAATCGTGTCGCCCGCATAAAAGGAGAAAGGACGTCCAAGATCCGCAATCCTTTTCTCGCAATCCACATAGGGCTGCCATTGCGAGAGGGGCTCGGCACCCGGCGCCGGTGGGTCAATATGACCGAAAACAAAGCCTGCGCTGTCGATCATCCTGAGAACCGGCGTACCGTCTCTGTAGGTGAGCGACTGCTTGGATGGGGCCATATTGAGCCGTACTTCCACGCCTCGCTCATCCAGCAACCGGGCAAGACTTGCATCCTTGAGTTTCAGGCGTGCATTCAAGGGAATCTGTGGCGCCGCCTGGGTATCGGACCGGGTAGTGAGTTGCATCTCAAGCCCCTTCTCGTCCGTGAAGCGACTTCCCGGCAAAGGTGCAATGCTTTCGTAGCGATCAGGAATCGGTACTTGCAGGAACGCGCCGAGATAACACAGCGACTGCCCTTGTTCCGACGCACGTCGCCAGTTGATTCCGAACGTTTCGATACCTGCCTGTGGCCCCGCCTCGAGGCGAAGCCAATCGTGGGTAAACTTGATGGCCGAGACACTGATAGAACTTCTCAGCGTTGCGAAATCAATACGTTTGGCCGCCTCAAACCTGGGAGTTACGGTCAGCTTCATCTCGAAGTTGACCTGCTCGCGCGCCTGCAGAATGCCGATCAGATAAGCCTTGATAATCGCTCGCGTCTCGGGCGTCAGCGCGCGCTTTCTGATGCTCACCTGTAACGTGGCACGGTCGCCGCTGTCCGCGACGATGTCCACATTCTCAGGGTTTATTCCAAGCTTCCACAGGCCCCGTTGCAACTGCTCGACATAGCGACGCTTCGGCAAACCGGTATCGGCAGGCAGTCGATCCAGATAAGAGCGGCCAAACTCCAGCGTAGCGAGCTTTTCCCATGGGAATATCGAGTCGCAGCCCGCCAGAATCAAAAGGCTGGCGATCACGCATAAACCGGTTTTTTTCACACACTCTCCTGTAATGCCCGGCAGCCTGGGCAATCCATCATTCTTCCTGTGTCGAGCGCTGCAACCTTACACGCAGTGCATTCAGAAGCCACCGAAAAACCCTTTGAAGTCCGCCCCCACACACCCCACAGACAGCGCCTGCACACCGGAAAGCCTTGCCTGTGCGGCGAAAGAAATCCCCCCTCATCCATCCACCGCTGGCATCATGTGGCCCTCGGTACGCGCATCGTTCAGGCGGCCTGACCCTTGAGCTTCGCGCTGCCGGACCTATTTCTTGTCCAGGCTGCGTCGTGCGCGCAGCCCTGCCGGAGTCACTTGATGAGCGAGAGCGCTTTCTCCGAACGCATCGTGCAGAACCTGATCGACACCGATTTCTACAAACTCACCATGATGCAGGCGGTGCTGCACAACTATCCCAATGTGGACGTGGAATGGGAGTTTCGCTGCCGCAATGGCGAGGACCTGCGCCCTTACCTGCCTGAAATCCAGCAGCAGATCGAGCGCTTGAGCGAGCTGTCGCTGGGCGATGAGCAACTGGATTTTCTGGAGGGCATCAGCTTTCTGAAACCGGACTTTCTGCGTTTTCTCGGGCTGTTCCGCTTCAATACCCGTTATGTCAAAGCCAGCATCGAGAACGACGAGCTGCGCATTCGCCTGCACGGTCCGTGGCTGCATGTGATTCTGTTCGAGGTGCCGCTGCTGGCCATCGTCAGCGAGGTGCGCAATCGCCAGCGGCATCCGCACATTGTGCTCGATCAGGCCCGCGATCAGCTGCATGCCAAGTTCGACTGGCTGAGCGCCAATGCTGCGCCCGATGAACTGGCCGAGCTTAAAGTGGCGGACTTCGGTACGCGCCGGCGCTTTTCCTATGCGGTGCAGGAAACCGTGGTGGACGTGCTCAAGCGCGATTTTCCCGGTCAGTTCGTCGGCACCAGCAATGTGCACCTGGCGCAGAAGATGGACATCAAGCCGCTGGGCACCATGGCCCACGAGTGGATCATGGCGCACCAGCAACTGGGGCCACGACTGATCGACAGCCAGAGCGCCGCGCTGGATTGCTGGGTGCGCGAGTACCGGGGTTTGCTGGGTATCGCGCTGACCGACTGCATCACCACCGATGCCTTCCTGAACGATTTCGATCTGTACTTCGCCAAGCTGTTCGACGGCCTGCGGCATGATTCGGGGGATCCGGTGAAGTGGGCCGAAAAATGCATCGCTCACTATCACAAGCTGGGCATCGAGCCGATGAGCAAGACGCTGGTGTTCTCCGATGGCCTGACGCTGCCACGGGCGCTGGAGATTTTCCGTGCCCTGCGCGGGCGCATCAACGTCAGCTTCGGTATCGGCACCAACCTGACCGCCGACATTCCCGGCGTCGCGCCGATGAACATGGTGCTGAAGATGACCGCGTGTGCCGGCCAGCCGGTGGCGAAGATTTCCGACGAGCCGGGCAAGGCCCAGTGCAAGGACCCCAACTTCGTCGCTTACCTGCGGCATGTGTTCAAGGTGCCGGCAGAGCCCGGCCAGTAAGTCTTTATTCTCTTTCCACAAGGAGCGTTCCATGCAAGCCCTACAACGCCAGATCGCCGAACAGCTCAAGGTCCAGCCGCCGTTTGCCGATCAGGCGGCCCTGCAGGCCGAAGTGACCCGTCGGGTCGAGTTCATCAAGCAATCGCTGCACAATGCGCGCCTCAAGACCCTGGTGCTGGGCATCAGTGGCGGCGTCGACTCGCTGACCGCAGGCCTGCTGGCCCAGCGCGCGGTGCGCGAACTGCGTGAAAGCAGCGGCGACAACGCCTACCGGTTTGTCGCGGTGCGCCTGCCGTACCAGGTCCAGCACGATGAACACGAAGCCACGGCGGCCGTGGACTTCATTGCTCCGGACGAGCGCCATACCGTCAATATCGGCCCGAGCGTCAAGGCACTGGCCGTCGAGGTCCGTGCTTTTGATGAACAGCACGCCAGCGCAGTGGATTTCGTGGTGGGCAATACCAAGGCGCGGATTCGCATGGTCGCGCAATACACCATCGCCGGCGCCTATCAGGGCCTGGTGATCGGCACCGACCACGCCGCCGAAGCGGTGATGGGCTTTTTCACCAAGTTCGGCGATGGCGCCTGCGATATCGCGCCGCTCAGTGGCCTGGTGAAAAACCAGGTGCGCGCCATTGCCCGCAGTTTCGGTGCGCCGGAATTTCTGGTCGAGAAAGTACCTACCGCCGACCTGGAAGACCTGGCGCCCGGCAAACCGGACGAAGCCTCACACGGCGTGACTTACACCGAGATCGATGCGTTTCTGCATGGCGAACCGGTGCGTGAAGAAGCGTTCAGGATCATCAGCGAGACCTACGCCAAGACCCAGCACAAGCGTGAGCTGCCTTACGCACCATGATGACGGCTGTTATTTGACAATCACGTCGCCGCGCATCATCGCGACGTGGCCCGGGAAGGTGCAGAAGAAGGTGTATTTCTGCGCCGGATCAAGCTGGGTGGCGTCGAAGGTGATCGAATCGCTTTCGCCGCCGCCGATCAGCTTGGTATGGGCGATAACCCGGGTATCGCCTTCCTTGATGTGGTTGTTGTCGATGCTGGCACTCATGCCGTCGGTGGCGACACCCTGAACATCATCGGTCTTGCTCAACACCCAGTTGTGGCCCATGACGTTTCTTGGCAGGGAACCAATGTGCTTGAGCTCCACGGTGAAGGCCTTGCAGCTCTTGTCGATTTCAACGGTCTGGGTCGTGAACTGCATCATGTCGTTCGACTCGACCGTCGCCTT
The DNA here is from genome assembly GCF_055284095.1 of Pseudomonas sp. HP_08. Taxonomy (NCBI): domain Bacteria; kingdom Pseudomonadati; phylum Pseudomonadota; class Gammaproteobacteria; order Pseudomonadales; family Pseudomonadaceae; genus Pseudomonas; species Pseudomonas sp. HP_08. Next base: position 33,365 of record NZ_JBTOQC010000026.1, read on the forward strand.
GCACTCGGCAGCCAGCAACTGACCGCTGGCCAGCGTCAGCACAGAAGCCGCCAAAAGTTTGCCAATCATCTAAATCTCCTTGGAAGGGTGTTCGGTATGGCTTGAAGACTGCCTGATCCGGCCCCCGGTTCCAAGAACCTGCGGCAACGTGACTCCAACCCTCAGACCTCTACCGGCATCACGGTGACGCTGACCTCGGGATCATGGCTGCCGCCGCCCAGAATCACCCCACGCAGCGGCGATACGTCAGAGAAGTCCCGCCCCCAGGCCAGCGTGATGTGCTCCAGCGCTGGCTGGATATTGTTGGTCGGGTCGAAGTCGACCCAACCCAGCGTCGGGCAGAATACCGAGACCCAGGCATGCGAGGCATCGGCACCGATCAGGCGCGGCTGGCCGGGTGGCGGCTGGGTCAGCAGATAACCACTGACATAGCGCGCCGCCAGCCCGCGCGAGCGCAGACAGGCGAGCATCAGGTGCGCGAAGTCCTGGCAGACGCCGCGGCGCCGCTCCAGCACTTCGACCAGCGGCGTCGCCACCTGAGTGGCCTCGGCATCGAAGGTGAACTCCTTGAAGATCTTTTCCATCAAGGCCTGCGCGCCGAGCAACACCGGCCGCCCCGGCACAAAGCAATCGTCCGAGAAATCGGCGAATGCACGCTTGAGATGGATATAAGGCGACTGAAAGCGATACCGCGAAGCATCCAGTACGCTGGACTCCATCGGCAGGGCACTGTAGGTCAGCGCGTTGCGCGTCAGTTCCCAGGCAGCGGAGCACTCGAAATCCAGCAGCGGACGCTCCAGCACTTCGACACGCAGCTGCGCATTGATCTGCAACTCATCGTGCGGCCGCTCGAAGGCCAGGCGGGTCACCGGATTGCCGAACACATCCAGCTCGTCGCGGCGCATGGTCGGCAGCGGACTGATGTCCAGTTGCTGCTCCAGGCAATGTTGCCACGGGCTGTTGCGCGGCCACAGGTGCGCCAGTTGCTGGGCCAGGGACACCGGGCTGTCGTAGTGGTAATGGGTATCGTGAAAAATCTGGTAATGAGCACTCATCAGACGGACACCGTACGCTGGCTGACATCATCGACATGGGCAAAGTGGCGCAGCGCCAGGCGGTCGGACACCACACCACTGGCATCGCCCACCGCTTGCAACAGGTCGGCCAGCGCGTGCAACGCCGACTCTACGCCGCTGTCGCCGAACAACGGATTGTCCAGGTTGCCGAGGTCGACGCTCGCCAGCCGCCGTGCCAGCACCGCCAGGCTGTTGTCACGTGGCGAATCGAATGTCTCGTTGAGACGGCGCAACGAACGCGACACCTGCTTGAGCTGGAACAGCACGGCATGCGGGTTCTGTTCGTCGAGCAGCAACAGGTCGAGCACCGGAATCAATTGCGGCACGGCCATGTAGCGCGAGCGATAGGTGATGCTGCTGTTGCCCAGTTCCAGCAGCCACTCCAGCGCCGGCTGGTCCTTGACCGCTGCACCGCGCAAGAAAGCCGCCAGGGTGTTGCTGAGAAAGCGCAGCCGCTCGATGCGCCGGCCGATCATCAGAAAGCTCCAGCCTTCGTCGCGGGTCATGTCGTCCAGAGCAAAGCCTGACAATGCCGCCAGCGACATCACCAGCCGGTTGAGAAAATCCAGCAGCTCGCCGAAATCCGGCGCTTCGGTTTCCAGGCTCTGCGCCTCGCGCTGCAGTTCGACCAGCGCCTGCCAGTTTTCCCGCGACAGCTTGCCGCGCACTTGCGAGGCGGCCCACTGCAAGCGTTGCAGGCTGGCACGCAGGCTGAACACCCAGTCTTCGCCCAGCACGGCGGTCAACAGGCGCTGCTCCAGTGTCTCGTCCTCTTCGGCTTCGGGCAGCAGGCCAAGACGTTCGGCCAGGTCGACCGCGGCCTGCAAAGCCAGCGGGTCATCGCCGTCGATATAGCGCGCCAGCATGATGCGCAACAGCCGCGCACTGTCATCGCAGCGCTCGCTGTAACGGCCGAACCAGAACAGGTTTTCCACCACCCGCGATGGCAGATAAGGATCGCGGCGAATCAGGTCATGCACGCCGATGCTGCGCCGGCCTTTCCAGGGCTCGCTGGGCTGGGCACGCTCGCCCAGCACCCAGGTGTCCTTGCTGGCGCCGCCGCGTTGCATCGACACCACATCGGCATTGGCCTGCGCCGCCACCCGGGTCAGGCCACCGGGCAGCACCCGGTAACCGTCGGCGCTGGCCACGGCATAAAGGCGCATGCCGATCGCTCGCGCTTGCAAGCCGGTGCCATCGCTTTCCAGGACCGGCGCCTGCGACAGCTGCGCCAACTCCTGGGCAACATACGCATAGGGACGCGCCTGAATGCGCCGCGCCAGCGCCTCACGCTGTGCATCATCCAGGTCACGACCGAAGACCGGGGTAAAGCGCTGCGACGGAAATGCCGGCTTGAACAGCAGGTCGGGTAACTTATCCAGCGCTTGCTCCAGCACCGGCGGCTCACCGCACCACCACGTCGCAATCGAGGGCAGCAGCAGCGTTTCGCCGAACAGGTGCTCGCAGATCTTCGGCAAAAAGCCCAGCAGACCCGGCGACTCCAGCACGCCGCTGCCCAAGGCATTGGCCACCAGCACATGGCCTTGGCGAACGGCCTCCAGCAGCCCCGGAACACCCAGCGCCGAATCGGTGCGCAGCTCCAGCGGGTCGCAAAAGTCGTCGTCGAGCCGGCGCATGATTGCGTGAACCCGGCGCAGGCCGCTGAGGGTCTTGAGAAAGACCTTGGCGTCACGCACCGTGAGGTCGCTGCCTTCAACCAGCGGGTAGCCCAGATGGCGGGCCAGGTACAAGTGTTCGAAATAGCTTTCGTTGAAACGCCCGGGCGTCAGTACCACCACCAGCGGCGCTTCATCACCGGCTGGCGCCTGGCGCGCCAGGGTCTGTTGCAAGGTATCGAAGAAGCCCGCCAGATGACGAACCTTGAGGTCGCGATAGATCTCCGGCAAGGCGCGGGCGACGCTCTGGCGGTTTTCCAGCGCGTAGCCTGCACCCGATGGCGCCTGGGTACGGTCGGCGGTTACCCACCAGCGACCGTCCGGGGTACGCGCCAGATCGACCGCGTACATGTGCAAGAAGGTGCCTTCCGGCGGTTTCACGCCTTGGCACGGCCACAGAAAGTTGTCGTGACCAAACACCAGTTCAGCCGGCAACAAGCCTTCGGCAATCAGGGTTTGCGGGCCATAAAGATCGGCCAGCACGGCATTGAGCACGCGGGCGCGCTGGGCGATGCCGGCCTCGATCTGCTGCCATTCGTCTGCGGCAATCACATGCGGCAGCAAGTCCAGCTCCCAGGGCCGGTCGGCGCCCTTGGGGTCGGCATAGACGTTGTAGGTGACGCCGTTTTCCTGGATCTGCCGGGTCAACAATGCCTGACGCTGCACCAGTTGCGTCGGGCTGCTGCGTTGCAGGTGCGCGTGCAGACGCCGCCAGTGCGCGCGCAGCGTGTCCGGCGCGTCGAGCATCTCGTGATAAGTCCCCGACGAAAAGGGGTAACGGTCAAGCAGATCAGGCATGCAAGGCTCGGCAGATGGCGATGGGGACGACAGGGTAATCCACGCGGATTTCACTTACGGTGCTGCCGACACATTACGGCCCGGGGGGGGGGGGGGGGGGGGGGTCGGGGGGGGGGGGGGGGGGGGGGGGGGGGGCGGGGGGGGGACGCCGGAGGGGGGGGGGGCGGGGGCGCGGCG